>JASHTZ010000280.1 GCA_030040295.1 Terriglobia bacterium
TTCATCGGGTCCTCGCAGGAGTTCGAAAAAGTCCGTGTTCGAGAAAGTCCAAAACCGCGCGGCGACGCGCGGCGACGCGTGAGGGTTTCAAGGGATCGCAGTGCCAGAGCTCCGTCACCACGGGCACTGCGGCGAAATAGAACACCGTAATGGCCACAAGCGTGAGCACGGTTTGCGGCGAGTCCACCTGACGGAACTCCCCCCGGGCAATGCCGTCGCGAATCGTGGCGCTCAAGCGATCGTGCAAGGGGCGATAGTATTCATCCACCAGCCCCGCCAGCCCCGGACCACGGCTCATGAGCTGGCGTTGCACCAGCCGGGGATAGTTGGGGTGGGTCGCGACGAAATCGAAATAACCATTCACGTAGTTGAGCAGACGTTGGCGCGGCGGACCCGGTTCATCCAGCTTCCCGCCCACTTGATCGCGCAATTGGCTGAAGAGCATCTCCAGGGTGAAGCGGTGAAGGTCCTGCTTGCTCCGAAAGTAGTAGTAGAGCAGCGCCTTATTCACACGCGCCGCGCGGGCGATGGCGCCGGTGCGCGCTCCTTCCATGCCTCGTTCCGCAAAAAACCCCTCCGCGGCGCTGACGATGCGTTGAACGGTTCCCGGGCGCTTGGCGTGAGCCAGCGCGTGAGGCAGTTTGCGCCCCAGCCGGCGAAGTTCCGCGCTAAAGGGTGAGGCTGACGGTTTCGGATTTATGTGACGCATGATTTAACTAACCGTATAGTTAATTTATAAAACACAGCATAGCCTTTCTTCTCGAGACCTGTCAAGCCCGATTTGATGACGTTTGAGTGTGGGAAATATTTTGGCAGTGGAAAGATTTTTCTGCAAAATATCGCTGGCGGAAGATTCCCCGTGGATGTTGGACGTCAGGCTGGCATGGGCGGCGGGCAAAGTGGGTGACCGGCGTGACTTTTTGCGCGCGTTAGCCGGCTGGAATGGAATTTATTTTAGGAATTAGCGCGGCAGACGATTGTCCAGGAAGTCGGAAATCTGCTGCGCGGCCGGCGGGTCGAGATTCGAAAGCACCACAATCACGTAACTGGACTTAGGGTAAATCTTCAAGGCGCCATTCATGCCCGGAGCGCCGCCTCCGTGGCCCACATAACCATTGCCGTTTGCGTCTCGCATGTCCTCAAAACCATAGGCATACCTGCCGCCGCGGGCATCCACCTTCCCGGTAATCAGCAAATCCGTTGAGGCGACGCTCAGCAACCTGTGGCCCAAAAGCGCGTAGGCGAACCGGTAAAAATCTCCGACCGTTGAGTAACCGCCGCCGGCAGAAGTTCCGCGATAGGGCAGCGTGCCGGTATTGGGAACCCATGCGCCCGTCGCCTCCGAGCGCATATATCCGACCGCGCGTCCCGGAACAGGCTCATCCTCAGGCTGTGATCCACTCAGGGTCATGCCGGCGGGTCTGTAAACGTGTTCCTGAACGTAGTCATAGTAGCTCTGGCCCGTGACCCGCTCGATCACAACTCCCAGCAGCAACATGCCGTAGTTGCTGTACCGCCACTGGGTTCCGGGCTCGAACTCCGGCCCGCGCTTGCCGTAAAGCGCCACGTAGTCATTGAGCGTACGCAGCTCCTTGCGGTGCGCGTCAAACTCCGGGCCAAAGATGTCACCCGTACCGCCGGTGTGGGTCAGCAACTGGTCGACCGTCACCTGGGTGGCGATTTCCTGATTGGGATAGTCGGTGATGTATTTCCCTACCGGGTCGCCGAGATTGATCTTTCCGGCTTCCGCCAGTTGCAGGATGCTGACGGAGGTGAACATCTTATTCATGGAGCCGATGCGGAAGCGTGTGTCGAGCGTATTCGGAATTTTCTTTTCGCGGTCAGCCATTCCATAAGCGCCGCTGAAAATCACACGGCCGCTTTTCGCTACCAATACGGCGCCGGAAAATTGGCCGGTCGCGGTATTTTTCTCGAGCAGTGCCTTCACCGCGGCAAGGGCCTGGGTTTCAGTGAGGCGAGGAATTTCAAATCCTGCCGGACGCGCGATGGCCATCAATCCCAGAGAAACAATGTGGTGCGGCCAGATGGTTTCCACTTCCAGAGTGAAGCGCGCAAACTGGTCGGAATCGCGCTCTTGAATCAGGCCGGCCAGTTGCGTTGCCGAACCTTGCTCCAGCTTGCGAAGCTCGAATCCGCCGGTGCGCGCGCGGAAGTTCATATCCTCGTTGAGGCTCTTGACCCGCGAAGGAAAGTTGCTCTCCAGAAATTGCCGGTATTTTTCCCGATCGCCGGAATTGAAGGCCGCAAGCCACGCCGTAAACTGACGAAAGGAGGGTTGCTCGCGCGCCGTGGCGGCTTCCGTCAGTTGCTTCTCCGGCGGGCCCAACTCCGCCGGCTGAAGCTGAATGGAGGCAATGCGGTGCGGTTCCGTAGCCTCCACTTCGATGATAACACGGACGCCCTCGCCGCTGGTGCGGGTTCGAGCCAACGCTACGAGCCGCACCTCGGAGGATTCTTCAATTTTCTGGAAATTGAATCCGCCCACCTCATTGCGGACCTGAAGCGTCTGGTCGGCGAAATCGGGAGGCGTATTCGCCGCCATATTCTTCGCCGCGAATGCCTGGAGCGTTGCGCGGTCACCGCTGTCAAATGCCGCAAGCCACGCCTGAAGTTGCCGGCCCGCGGGTGTGTCCGGAAATTTGAATTCTGCCGGCGCCGGGGAGGGGGTCTGCGCCAAATGCCCCAGCGCCCATGCGCTCCGAGCCGGAGCTACGCCCACAATGAATACCAGCAGCGACAGAAACCTTCTCAGATGCCGGCGGTTGACATGCGGATTCTGTTCCATATAAGGCTCCTATGGCCGATTTCGCAGCCGGAGGGTTACCAGATCTCCCAGAAAAGGCGATTCCCGAACACCGATACAGATTTCGCTCCAGCATCGTCGAGAGCGGACTCTCCATAACGAAAGCCAGTATTCACCCAATGGCGGTATGGCGCAAGTTAACGCGCCTGGGATTTTGCAGCCCTTCGCGGGACGGACCCTTAGCGCTCGAAGAAGTATAGATTACCGTTCAGCTCGTTTTGGAATCAATTCGATGCTAATTTGGCGCGATTTCTGAATTGTGCCTTGACAGAAATTCCCCAGGCTGCAACAATGCTTGCGCCCTCGAAAAGTGTGCCTCCAGTGAAAATTTTTGCAAGAGGGAGAAAGCGAAGTGGAAATGGCCGGAGCACTTGTTGCGAATGAGTCGCAACTAGGAAGATCGGGAAACGACCGGGCAATCAGCCGCCCGTCCCTGTTGAAGGAGCTGACGGCGCGGCGCGTGCGCATGACGTGGCAACGCCGCCTGCTGGTGGGCATCATGCAGGATTCGCCCCGTCACCTGGACGCAGCCAAACTGCTGGAGATCGCCCGGCGCCGCGACTCGCGCATCGACCGTGCCACGGTGTATCGCACCATTGGGCTGCTAAAGGACTGCGGCCTCATCGACGAGCTCGACCTGATGCACCTGGAGGGCGAGAAGCACTATTATGAAGCCAAGACCAGCCGCGACCATTGCCACCTGGCGTGCTTCCGCTGCGGCGCGATCATCGAGTACGCCAGCCCGGCTTTTGAACGCCTCAAAAGGGAAATGGCACAGCACGGAGACTTTGAAATCCGGGTCGTGCGGCTGGAAGTGGGCGGGTACTGCAGGCGCTGCCGTGCAAGGGCGGCTTGAGTGCCAATATTTTTTTGTTTATTTCTTGCGACATCGTCGCAAGTAATAAACTTAGGGCAAGGCCGAACGATCTGGGTAGCCGGGACTCTTAAAGCAGGGCGACGAATTGTTTTTGTAGCGCGGGTAGCTTTGGTTTCGGGAGCCCGACGGTCCGATCAGGTCGGACCAGAAATCGGACCCGCCTGCTGTGACATGGCCATCCTGGCCATACTTACGGGCTGGCAGCCCGTGCCATAGCGGGCAAGACGCCTGCGCTACTGTTCGACAGAGGTCTAAAGGAAGGAACGGTCCTCACGACGATACCTTGTAGCGAAGGGGTCGTGAGGACCGTAATCGACAACCTCGTCGGCTGACGACCGCTTGCATTATACCGGAGCAGCCTCAAGGAATTCAGGAGAAAAAACGTATGGCTGAAATCCGGTCTGGAATGAGCCGTTTA
>JASHTZ010000281.1 GCA_030040295.1 Terriglobia bacterium
TATCGTTTCCCTCGGCATGTTCGAACACGTTTGTTCAAAGAACTACGACGAGTTCGCGGCGGTGATGCGCCGCTGCCTGCGCTCGGATAGCTTGGCCTTGCTGGGCACCATCGGCAGCAACGTTTCCGAGACCATGGGTGACCCCTGGATCCACCGCTACATTTTCCCGGTGGGGCATATCCCGTCCCTCGCCCAAATCGGGCGGGCACTGGAAGGAAAGTTCGTATTGGAAGACCTCGAGAACTTTGGCGCATCTTACGATCCCACCATCCTGGCTTGGTATCGAAACTTTCGCGCGGCGTGGAACCAACTCAAGCATCGTTATTCGGAGCGCTTCCGGCGGATGTGGGAGTACTACCTGCTTACCGCGGCAGGGTCCTTCCGTGCGCGCAATGGCCAGGTCTGGCATTTTGTGCTCTCGCCTGCCGGCGTCCCCGGCGGCTATCACCCCATCCGTTAGCGAATTCGGTGGAGCCGGCACGCAAAGCCCCTGTAATCCGAATCAAAAGCGATCATCACAGGCGCTCTCGATATTCCGGGCGGATATGGGCGCAGCTTTCCGCGGCCTCATGACAGGAAAATTCGTTTTCGAAACTGGTATAACTCCGAGTAGACGACTTCTTAGCGATGCTCTAGTTTATGACCCCGGGTCGGGAATTTTAATATGTCCCGAATCGCTGAATACCCTTTTGGGTAGGGAGAAGGCGGGCCATGCTCAACGAAGGGGTTAAGATGCAAAAGGAATGCGGTCTTCCAAAATCCCGAGGCCTGGTGCTTTTAGTAGATGAGGATCGCGGCGACTTGCACTACTACAGCGTCATCCTCGGGTCGCTTGGGTATGAGGTTCGAACCTGTGCTTCGTATGAAGAGGGAGCCCGGGCGGTGGATGCCAACACCTACGGGCTGATTATTGTTAGCCAGGGAACCCCCCGATTCGAGGGTCGTGGCGTGCTGGAGCGCGCCAGCGAAGTCGATCGGGGCTTGCCGGTCCTGGTGGTGGCCCGTTACCTCGACATGCCGTCCTATCTGGAGGCCATCCAATTGGGAGCCGTGGATTACCTGGCCGGGCCGCTTACGGTGCAGGAATTGGGGCGGGTTGTGGAGACTCACCTCAGGGCGTTGCCTGCCCTCCCTGCGCCAGTCCCCGGCATCCGGGGAGCACGGCGGAGCGCACGTTCCAGCGTTTAGGGCTCAATCATTTGGGCGCGCGGAGGAGAAGGCGCACACGGCCTCATCGGGGAGAGCGCCTCGCAAAGGTTCTGTCTTCGTCAGGCAGGCACATGGGTAGTTGAAGATGGCGAGGATGGGCGCCGCCTGATGAGCCACACGGCTGCGAGGAAACACAGAGCCGAAATCAAATTCGCTTCCACGCCGAGCAGGAGAGCCTGCCGCAGGCTGGACCGGTCCGAGAGAAACCCCACCACGGCCGGCGCCAGGGAGTCGCCAAAAAAGTGGACGCAGAACATGTAGAGGCTGAAGGCAAACGCGTGCGCGTGCGGGGGCGTCAAGTCGTGGATGATGGCGGTGGTTGGTCCATGGTAGCAAGACAGCGCGGCCGTCGCGAAGAAAATGCACACGTAGAACCAAGAAAGGGAATTTGTTTCGACGGTCGCGTAGAGAAAGGGCGTGGAAACCAGAATACCCGTTCCCACTGTGGCGGCACGTCCCCAACGCCAACGCTTGTGCAGTCGATCGGCCACGTATCCCCCCAGCAGGACTCCCAGAGCCGAACTTACCAGCACTAACACTGCCAATGAGCCGGATGCTTTGGCAATGCTCAATTGATGATAGCGGAGGACAAAGATTGGACTCCAATTGATGAAGGCGGCGCTCGAAAAAGCGACGAACAGGCCTCCTCCCAGGACGGCGATGTAGGCTCGGATTCGAAGCAAACCCCAAGCAACGTGGGCCTGTTCGCGGCGTCTTGCAACGGGCAATCGCATGCGGTAAATGGCGATACCGATGAGGACTCCGGGCAAGCCCACAATCATGAAGCTGTATCGCCAACCGATCGCTTCCGCCAGCAGGCCACCCGTGGCGAGACCGAGTATGCCGCCGATCATCATTCCGAGACTGAAGATACTCTGCACACGCGCGCGAAATTCGGCGGGAAATGACGCCGAAATGATGGCCGTTGCGCCGGGTGCGTAGGCGCCTTCACCCACTCCTACACCGCCACGGGCGGCTGCCAATGCCCCGTAGCTCGGGGCGAGTCCGGTGGCGAAAGAAGCTGCGCTCCAGACGAATACTCCGCTCGCCATGATTTTCTGGCGCAAGCCTCGGTCAGATCCGTAGCCGGCCGGCAGCGCCGTAAGGCAATCGACCAGCAATGCCACCGATGCCAGCAGCCCGAGCTTGAAGTCAGTGATGTGGAATTCCTGCTTCAGCAGGGGAAACATCGGAATAATGAGAATGCGGTCATAGTAGTTCAGGAGGTTGATTGAGGTTAGAAGCAGCAGCACTTTCCATTGCCAGGCGGCGATCTTGCGGCCACTTGGGCCCAGAATCCTCAGCAGCATTTCGGTCATCGTGGAATGCTCCGGCCCATCGGTTCCTGCCTGCGATTTCCACATCAGGTTAATGCAGCGTCCTTGTCTTCTCGATGCGCTCACTCGTCAGTACTTGGTGTCAATCCGGATCGCCCTTTTGGCGGCCGCGAGTCTCCTCTTCCACCAGCCACCTCCGCAGTTGCAGAATATCATTGGCGCGCACGATTCCGAGCGGCTTGAGGTTGCTGCGCGATTCCACAACCACCACGTTCTCGACATTTTTCAGGAGCATTTCCCGGTTCACACGGTCCACCAGGTCGCCTGGGTAAGCGAGCACGTAGTCCTGGTGGGCCAATTCGCCCATGGTGAAATGATGGTCTTTCGTATCCGTTTTCAGAAGATCGTGTGGCTCGATGATTCCCAGCAGAGTCCCGTCTTTTTTCACCACCGGCTGCAATTCCACTGTTTCGGGCGCGAATTCATGCAAAACCGCGCGTAGTTCCATGTTCGCCGGAATCACGGAGAATTGCTTTCGCATGACTTCGTCAATCCGGGCCCGCATTAAGACCGGCACGGAATAATCCTGCAACACGATCAGACCGCGCTTGATGAGTTTTCCCGTCATGATGGATTCCCGGCTGAAAAGACGGACGAATCCATCGGCGACCATGACACAGACGATCAGGGGCAGCAGCGAGTTGGGATTATGGCTGAGCTCGAATAGAAACACGATGCTGGTGAAGGGCGCGCGAGCAATGGCGGCAAATACCGCCGCCATTGCCACCAGGGCGTAAAACGCGGGATTGCTCACCAGGTGCGGAAGCAAGTGCTGGCAGGCGACGCCATAGGCCGCTCCAATCCCACCACCGACGATCAAGGAAGGGGCAAACACGCCGCCCGTGGTCCCCGAACCCAGAGAGATGACCAGCGCCCAGAATTTGGCGATGGAAATTCCTACCAGGTGGGTTATGCTCAGGCGGTTCGTCAGCATATCGCGGATGGTGTCATACCCCGTGCCGAAAACCTCCGGGTAAAAGTAACCGATGACGCCCAGGATTGCGCCGCCGATGGCCGGCGACCAGATTAAAGCCCGTTTGATGGGAAGGTGATCGAAAAAGTCTTCGATCCGGAAAAGCACCCGAATCATCGCCACGCCGACGATTCCCATCAGCACACCCATCCCGGCGAAGAGCCACAGTTCAGTCATCCCGGTCATTTTATAGGGAGCCGTCGGGAACAAAGGCGCCCAGCCCACAAAATGAATTCGAACTCCCGTCGCCACCGCCGCGGCCAGCGACACGGGAATGAAGGAACGGGCCCGGAATTCAAAAAGCAGCAACTCAATGGCGACCAGAATTCCTGCCAGCGGCGCCGTGAACGTGGCGGCCATGCCGGCGGCCGCTCCGGCGGCCAGCAACACGCGGCGATAGTAGGGCGTCAGTCCGACGGCTTGGCCAAAGAGCGATCCAAACGCCGCGCCTGTCTGGATGATGGGGCCTTCCGCCCCGAAAGGTCCCCCCGTTCCAATGGCCAGAGCGCTCGCAATCGGCTTCAGAATCGCCACGCGAATCCGCATTCTGCTGTGGCTGAACAAGACCGCTTCCATTGCTTCCGGGATGCCGTGGCCCTTGAGCGTCGGCTCCCAGTAGTTCACCATCGCCCCCACCAGCAGTCCTCCCGCTGTGGGGAACAGGATCACCCACAGGCCGAGATGATTGTGGGCGGGACTGGTGATGGCGAAAGAAAACTTTCCGTAGAAGCACAAGTTGGTGAAGAAATAGATCAATTCCAGCAGGCCTTCCGCAACTAGTCCGCCAATCAGACCAATTACCAAAGCATACCCGGAGATTCGAAGGACTTCCGGCTCCAAAGCAATTCCAAAATTACCCTTGGATGGCAGTCTGGTTTGGGGGCTGGCTTCGAGGTTAGGGAGGGGGGAAGTTGCCATGGAGTGCCTCCTGGAAACAATCGGAGATGTGGACCGTTGTCCATGCCGGTTTTGGCGGCATGATGAGGCCTTTTTGTTAGATGCTTTCAGGTTATCGGAGCAGCACTCAAACGAAGTCCTTGCGGGCGCTCAGGGCTTCCAGAATGTCTCCCTTGGTGACGACTCCCTGCAACTTGTGGTCATCTTCGGTTACCAGCAGCATGGGGGGGGCTTCATCTCGCATCAGAATGTGTAAGGCATCCGCGGCATCGTAATCGGGCGGGATTTGCGCGGCGTTTCGATCCAGGATGTCGGACACCTGGGCCCCGGCACGCTTCTCGGCGGCGACTTGCCCGAGGGCTTGGACGGTCGCGACGCCGAGTACGCAGTGATCGTCCATGACAGGGAAACAGGCGTGACGATGTTGGGGCAAAAAGACTTCGGCGAATTCACGCAAATTGAGACTGGGCGGCACTCCCACAAACTTCCGCTGCATAATCTCGCTCACCTTTACGCCCAGAAGCTCGGCAATTCGCACTCCCTCGTGCAACCGCTGGTCGGCGGAAACCGTAGCGTCGCCGGAAACGCCATAGGCAACCGCCGAACCGATAAGTGTAGGAATGATGAAGGCGTGGCCACCCGTGGCCTCAGCGACAAAAACCACCGCCGCCAGCGGAGTCTTGTACCCCGCGGCAATAAAGGAGGCCATTCCCACCGCCGCGTAGAGCTCAAGCTCCGTGCTGTGAAGGGCTAGTTGGCCAAAGGCCGTACCAAAGGCGCCACCGGATAGAAAAAGAGGCACGAACATAGCGCTGACGCCGCCCGAGCCGAGCGAGAACAAGGTTGAGCACAATTTCAAGACGCCGAAGATAAGGAGTTCCGCCGCGGAATGGTGCCCATCCAGGATCATTCCCACTGCCTCGTAGTTCGGACCGATGGGGACCAGCGGCCCCTCGTAGATCCGCACAAAGATGAGCCCGCAAACGCCCGTCAGCGCGCCCCCCAGGGTGAGCTTCAACCAGTGAGGAATGGACCACTTCACCACAAACTGGCGGAAGCGGCGGAAGGTGGTGGAAAAGATCATGGCGGCAAGTCCGATCAGCGCGCCCAAAAGCGCGCACCAAACCAGGTCCCTGCCATGAAAGGTGACGGAGCTGGCGAAATTGAAAATCGGCGTCGCGCCCAGAAACGCCGCAAGCGTCAAGTAGGCGACGACGGAGGCAATGAGTGAAGGCAAGAGCGCTTCGTGAGCCAGATCATCCCGGTAGGGCATTTCGAGAGCAAACACCAACCCGGTGAGCGGCGCCCGGAACACCGCCCCCATGCCTGCCGCCGCGCCGCTGATCAGCATTACGCGACGGTCGCGCGCCTCAAATTTGAAGCGCTGCGCCTTCTCCCAAATCCAGGAGCCAATGGCGCCGCCGCCGTAAATGCTTGGTCCCTCCAGGGCCGCGCTGCCGCCGAACCCCACCGTGGTGACCGCGGCAAGCAGTTTGGCGAAAAAGGGGCGCATATTCACTGCGCCTTTGTGTTCGTGGTAGGAACGAATGATCTCCTCGGTGGAGTGTTCATTGGGGTTGGGAGTGAAGTACTGCATGATGAGCCCTGTAACCAGGAACCCCAGGGTGATGCCCGGCACCATGGACCAGTGGTGGCGGAGATAATAGCCCTGAACCGGCGGCCACACCTCCTTCAGGATGATGAGCGAGATGGCGGTAATCGCCAGACCGGTGATGATGCCGATGATGGGAGAGATGATCAGCCACTTGTAAAGACTGCGGGAATAGATTGACCCCAGGTCTTCATGAACCAGAGGAAGGAATCTGCGGAGCAGGGGATATCTTAAAGCCCATCGAGGGTTCAGCCATTTCGGCGGTTTGTGTGCGTCCATTTTAGTTTGAAGCAGTCAATTTCTTGAGGGGTCTCACTCCGCGCCCGCGGCCGCAGGCAATTCACGCGGAGGCGGTTGAGGCGTCTTCATTATCTCAAACTGCAAGGCGCGAAGCTCGGCAATGTTCTTGCGCGAAATCTTCTCCAGAATCGCGTGACCTTTGGAGGTTAAGCGAACTTTCACGAACCTCCGGTCCCTTTCGCCCTGCGCCTTGCGCACCAGGCCCCGCTGGGCAGCGCGCTGCACCAGTCCCACCACGGCATTGTGCCGACCTTGCAAGAACTCGGCCAGCTCCGTGATGGTGGCCCAACCGCGGCCTGTGAACCCCGCCACACCCAACAGGAGCTGGTGCTGTTGCGGGGTGATTCTCAGCGCGCGCGCCCCCTGCTCACTGAAGCGCTGGAAACGCCTCATTCGATACCTAAACCAAGCCAGGCGGCGCAGCGCCTCAGGGTGTGAAGAGCGCGTCCCATTGGAATGTCCCTGGGACCTCATGATCACTAACTATATCACATTGTGATTTAAATTCCAGAGAGGAATTATGGCAGTGATCCCCCCTCATCTCGCCGGCGCGATGAGGTCCCGGTAATAGAGAGAAGAATAGAAATCCAGACTTTGATGGACGAATTCCTCGAGCGAAGACTTCCGGGCGGTGGACATGGTCTTCCGCAAATCCGGGTTTTCGCAGCGCAGGAGGTCTTCGTCCAAAGCAAAACCCTGATGCTCGAATTCCGAGGAGTAGTCGCTTGATATGTAGGGAAAATGGTCGGTAAATCCCTCCGCGCCGGCATCGTACAGATACTCATTTCCATTGCGATAATTCCATCGCTGGTCTTGCAGCATAAAAACCTGGCGCACGTCCGCGTCCTGGCGCAAAAGGCTCGTTCCCAGGAAACTGTTGACTTGATACAAGCCCAGAAAATCCAGAACGGTAGGTGTTATGTCGATCTGGCTTCCCAGTGTATCGTTCTCCGAGGGTTTTATCCGTTGCGGACTCCACATGATAAACGGCAGCCGGTGGTAAATTTCATTCTTGCGGATGCGGTCGATCGACTTGCCGTCCGGAAAAATCCAAACTCCATGGTCGCCGGTGATCAGGAAAACCGTATTCCTGCCCCAGTCCGTACTCTGGGCAGCCGACAGGAATTCTCCCAAGGCCAGATCAGCGTACTCCATGGCATGGACATAGTTTTCGTAGGTGGGTTCCTGCTGCTTGGCGAGTTTGTGATTTCCCCAGCCGTCCCCCGCATCGATGAAGGGGAAGTGGCCGCTTAAGGTCATGACTTCCGCGAAAAACGGCTGCTTTGCGCTGCTGAGGGTGCGCTCTGCGTACTCATCGATATCCTCGTCGGAGGGTCCCATCAAAGTCACTTTTCGGGGATTCGGAACGTGGTCGAAGAAAAAGTCGATGCCATTTGCGGCTAGGCAAAAGCGGGCTCCGTTGAAATTAACCGGAAAACCGCCGATCCAAAACGTCTCGTACCCGTTCTGCTTTAAGACCGAAGGCAGGGAATTATAGCCATTGGTTGGATACGAGGTGTAAGCGTCCGTGCCGTAAAAATCGGGTAGGAAGGAAAACAAAGTCGAAAATTCCCCCCGCACCGTGTAAGACCCATTGCCATAAAATTTGGTGAACTTAATTCCTTCCGATGCGATTCTGTCAAGTTGCGGCGTGTGCGTCGGATGGGCGCCATAAGCCCCCGATTCGAAGGCTCGAAAGGATTCCATGAGAACCAGAACGACGTTTGCTCTCGACCGTTTGTCCTTCATTTCGGTTCTGATCAACGGAGTGGTCTGCAAGGGATG
>JASHTZ010000282.1 GCA_030040295.1 Terriglobia bacterium
TTCTCGCCGGGCCGAGCTCAGGTTGAGCGCGGACTAATCCTTCCGTAGGATTCTCAGCCGGCATTCTGTTCATCCCTACAAAAACCAAAATCCCGGCCGGAGGGAAAGCCCCTCCGGACCGGGATCATCATCCATCAAAAAACTGAAGGCACAAAGCGGACGGAGCTCATGCCTTGCCGCGCCTACTTCTTGTCTTCACCCTCTTCAGGCTCGGCAGGAGCGGCTTCTTCCTTCGCCTTGGCCTCTTCCGCGGCCTTGCGCTGCGCTTCCGCCTTCTTGGCGCGCTTGGCGGCAAGGCGTTGCAGGGCTTCGGTGCCGATGAGTTCGAGCACGGCAAGGTCCGCCCCATCCCCACGGCGCCATCCGGCGTGGATGAGGCGAGTGTAACCGCCCGTTCGCGAGGCATAGCGCTTGGAGAGTTCCTCAAAGAGGAACTTGACGGCCCCGGGTTCGAGCAGATAAGCGGCCGCCTGCCTTCGCGATGCCAGATCGCCGCGCTTGGCGAGCGTGATCATCCACTCCGCCAGCGGGCGCGCCGCCTTGGCCTTGGCAACGGTCGTCTGGATGCGCTCGCGCTGAATCAGCGAGGTCACCAGATTTCGCAGCAGGGCACGGCGATGCTCCGTGTTGCGGCTCAATTTCCTTCCATAATTCCGATGTCGCATATCGTCCTAGTCCGGTTTACGGTCTCCGGTTATCGGTGCACGATAGTGCGGCCGGAGATCCCTTCCTCCGACAAGCGATCGCCGAAAAACCAGAAACCCCCCGTTAAATTTGCGCCTGCGGCGGCTCCGGGGGCGGCGCGATGGGGTTGCCCTTCTCATCGAATTTCAACCCCAGGCTCAGCCCCATAGCCGCCAGAATCTCCTTGATCTCATTCAGGGATTTTCGTCCGAAGTTTTTCGTCTTCAGCATCTCCTGCTCGCTCTTCTGGACGAGTTCCCGAATGGTGGTGATGTTGGCGTTCTTCAGGCAATTGTAGGAACGCACGGAAAGCTCCAACTCCTCCACCGACCGGTCCAGATTCTCATTACGAACCTGCGAGGGCCCTGCCTGCGGAGCTTCCTGAACTTCCGTCTCTTCCTCAAAATTGATGAAGATGTTCATGTGGTCTTTAAGAAGCTTTGCGCCCAGGCCCACTGCGTCCTGCGGAGTGATGGCACCGTTGGTCCAAACGTCCAGAGTCAGCTTGTCGTAATCGGTCATTTGCCCGAGGCGCGCCGCTTCCACGGTGTAATTCACCTTGCGCAGGGGCGAGTGCACGGAATCAACGGGGATGTATCCGATCGAAAGGTCCTCGTCAAAATTCTTCTCCGCCGAAACGTAACCGCGCCCGATCTTGACACGCATTTCAATGTGCAGCCCGCCGCCTTCGCTCACGTTGGCGATGTAGACGTCCTTATCGAGAACCTCCACATCCGCATCCTCCTGAATCATGCGCGAAGTTACTTCGCCGGGCTTGTCCACATTCAGGACGAGTGTTTTCGGGCCCTCCACGCTCATCTTCAACGGAATCTGTTTCAAGTTCAGAATGATGTCTGTGGCGTCCTCGACGACGCCAGGAATGGATGAAAACTCGTGCATTACGCCCTCAATACGCACTGCCGTGATGGCCGCTCCCTCAATTGCGGAGAGCAATACGCGGCGCAGGGCGTTGCCAATCGTCGTTCCGAAACCACGCTCAAAGGGCTGTGCGGAAAACTGGCCGTATTTGTCGGTCAACGTATCGGTGTTTGCCACCAGGCGCTTCGGTTTCTGGAATCCTCTCCAAAGCATTTCTTCAATCCTCCCTTGCGACCCGCCTTGGCGGACCGCTTCTATTGCACTCCGGTCCGGCTTATTTCGAGTAGAGTTCGACGACCATCTGCTCCTGAATCGGGAAATTCACATCCTCACGTTTGGGCAGCGAGATCACTCTGGCCTTCAGGCCTTCGCGGTCAAATTGCAGCCAGGGGGGGATGTTGCGGCCGCCGGAAAGGTCCAGCGAACGCAGCACCGCGACCATGTTACGGCTGGATTCGCGCAGCGCGATCTCCTGGCCGGGAACGACGGCGAACGAGGGAATATTCACCTTGCGCCCGGAGACCTGAATGTGGCCGTGTCGAACCAGTTGCCGCGCCGCGGCGCGCGAAGATGCCAGGCCCATCCGGTAAACGGCATTGTCGAGCCGCCGCTCCAGCATCAGCAGCAGGTTCTCGCCCGTGATGCCCTTCATCCGCGCGGCCTTTTCGAAATAGCTGCGAAACTGGTCTTCCAGAATGCCGTAGAGACGGCGCAGCTTCTGCTTCTCGCGAAGCTGCAGCCCGTACCCCACAACCTTGGGCCGGCGGGATTTTCCATGTTGACCGGGCGCGAAGTTGCGTTTTTCGATTTCGCACTTGTCGGTCAAGCATCGCTGCCCCTTCAGGAACAGCTTGACCCCTTCGCGCCGGCACAGCCGACATACTGCCTCACGATACCTTGCCAAAACAACCTCCCTCGGCGAATCCGAAACTGGAAACCGGAAGCTCTAGGTTTGAAACTCGCCGTCCAACCCTTCGGGCTTCCTGATTTTTCCTGATTCAGAACGCTTCTACCTTTGGGGCAACCTGCCGCTGGGCGGCGGCGTCTTGCTCTGCCCCTGATACATAAGATGCCCCAATACACAGATGCGATTGCGCATCAAACCCGCCGGCGCTTGGGCGGGCGGCAACCGTTGTGCGGAATGGGCGTCACGTCCTTGATGTTCCGCACTTCCAG
>JASHTZ010000283.1 GCA_030040295.1 Terriglobia bacterium
TCTGGGGCGTAATCTGCCTTTCTCTCCTCATCTTGATCCTTTCCAAGACCGGATTTCTGATTTTCGAAGGCCGCGCGATTTTTGGTACAGCCATACTGCGGTACGGGGCATTTTGGTTTTTCAACTTCTTTATGGTCGGATTGTTCGAAGAGTATCTTTCCCGCGGCTACCTCCTCTACACCCTTGCCCGCGGCTTGACTACAATGTACCGCCGGGCTTTCCCAGCCGGGAACAGCGCAACCTGGGGATTCTGGACCGCAGCGGTTGTGATTTCGCTGCTCTTTGGACTTGTTCACACCGCTAACCCCGGCGAGTCGCCCCTGGGATTGCTTGCCGCGAGCCTGGTATCGATGGTCTTCTGCCTCAGTCTTTGGCGGACAGGTTCTCTCTGGTGGGCCATTGGCTTCCACGCTTCGTGGGATTGGTCGGAATCCTTTCTCTACGGCGTCGCCGACAGCGGCAGGACCTCGCAGCACCATCTTCTTGACAGCCATCCCCTCGGCAAGCCCATCCTGAGCGGAGGAGCCACGGGGCCGGAAGGCAGTATTTTTGTTCTCGCCGTTCTGGCGCTCATTTGCCTTGTCATTCTCCTGACTTTGCATCGGGCCCCATTGCCTCAAAAGTCCCCGGAGCATTCCGAAACCTGACAGGCCGGGCGAAGTTACCCCATGACCGACGAACCGGCGAGTGGCAAGATAGCTCACTCGAACCCAAGGTCACGCACCCCTGCCCTCGCTTCGCGGCGGATTTTCTTTTGCCGTAAATTCTTTCATCAACCGGAGGGAACCATGTGTCTGGCTAAGACATCTACTCGTCTGTAGGTGTCAAGAGTCAGAGGGAAGGTAGCGTGGGAAGTTGCTGAGGCAACTTAATGCCTTAGCTTTTCTTTTGACATTCATTTCCAGCGCGAAATATAATTCGTTGCTTCCGGGGCAGGAGAACTACCAGTAGGTGACCCCGAAAAGCTACGTAATTTCAGATTCTCTCTGTGTGTCTGTGGTAATCATGCAAGGCTGAAAGCAACCCATCCCTTCCTTCTAGGGATATAGCGCCCCTCAGTAAGTAGGTTCAGGCAAGGCTTGTGGGGTTCCCTCGAAGGCGTCAGGTGAAATGCTTCGATGGCGCAGATTTTTCACCGCAGCACGAACACGATATCGAAGGTGACGATCTATGGCTCGATCTTCATCATAACGGGCTTGGGCTATCTGATCTTCGCGGTTAACCAGTCCGCGTACTACACCGATGTCAATGTTGCCCGGCAGCAACCTGTTCCTTTCAGCCACAAACATCACGTCACTGATGACGGCATCGACTGCCGCTACTGCCACACGACTGTGGAAAAGTCCTATTTCGCCGGAATCCCTACAACGCATATCTGCATGAGCTGCCACTCCAAATTGTGGCTGAACGCCTCCATGCTGGAGCCCGTGCGGGCCAGTTACGCCACGGACCGATCGCTGGAATGGACGCGCGTCAATGCTCTCCCGGATTTTGTCTACTTTAATCACAGCATTCATGTGAACAAAGGAATTGGCTGCACCACCTGTCACGGGCCCATTGGTGAGATGCCCCTGACTTACCGCGCCAATACGCTCTACATGCGCTGGTGCATCAGTTGCCACAAGCACCCGGAGCGTTATGTGCGGCGCCGCGAAGACGTTTTCAAGGCGGACTATGTGCCGCCGCGTGACCAGCTTGCCTTAGGCCGGCAACTGGTGAAGGAATACAAAATTAAGGAACCACGAATCATTACGGATTGCTATACGTGTCATCGCTAGAGATCTGAGAGCTCACGGCCGACAGCTCATAGTGAAGACGAGTTCGCAAACTGTAAGCTGTTGGCTGTGGGCTGTGAGCTTTTAAAAAAATGAGTACTCAACCCAAACCCGGAGAGACCCTCGATCTCGTGCAGATTCAAACGAAGCTTGAGCGCTCACCCCAAAAGCGCGTGTGGCGAGGCCTGGAAGAACTGGCCGGTACGCCCGAATATCGTGACTTCGTAGAATGCGAATTCCCGCACGACCCGCGCGCTGAGGCAAAAGGCGTCAACCGCCGCGACGCCCTGAAGCTAATGGGTGCCTCCGCGGCCCTGGCCGGGCTGACGGCCTGCACGAAGCTTCCCACTGAAAAGATTGTTCCCTACGCGCAACAGCAGCCGGAGGATTTTGTCCCGGGCCATCCTCTCTTTTACGCAACCGCCATGCCATTGGGCGGGTACGCCTCCGGTCTGCTGGTGGAAAGCCACATGGGCCGGCCGACCAAAGTGGAAGGGAATCCCAGTCACCCCGCCAGCCTGGGAACCGCGAATATCTTCGCGCAGGCTTCGGTGTTGAATCTTTACGACCCCGATCGCGCCCAAGTGGTGGTTTATCGTGGCCGCATCGGGGACTGGAGCACCTTCCTCACCTCGATGGACCAGTTGACCGCCGAAATCATGGCGCGAAAAGGCGAGGGATTCCGAATCCTTACGGGAACGGTGACGTCGCCCTGCCTGGCAGATCAGCTCCGCTCATTGCTCGCGCTCTACCCGCAGGCGAAATGGCACCAATATGAGTCCGCCGGCCGCGACATGGTTCGCGAAGGCGCCAAGCTGGCCTTCGGTGAGTACGTCAATGCCGTTTATCACTTTGATCGTGCCGAGGTCATTGTCGCTCTGGATGCGGATTTCCTTTTCGTCGGGCCGGGGGCAGTCCGATACGCGCACGATTTTTCGGACAAGCGACGCGTTACCGGCCCCGACTCCACCATGAACCGCCTCTACGCGGTGGAAAGCACGCCGACCATCACGGGGGCAATGGCGGACCACCGCCTGCCGCTCCGCGCCGGCGAAGTGGAGGCCTTTGCCCGCGCCTTAGCGGACGGGCTGGGAGCGAAAAGCGCAGGCAATGGAATCGCTGCCCCCGCCGGCGTGCCGGCCGGCTGGCTCGCCGCACTGGTTGGCGATCTTAATAAGCATCGCGGCGCTTGTCTGGTGATTGCCGGAGAGCACCAACCGCCCATTGTCCATGCCTTGGCTCACGCCATGAATGACGCGCTGGGAAACGTGGGTCAAACCATCCATTACACGGAGCCCGTGGAAGCCAACCCCGTAAACGAAATGGCATCCCTCCAGGAACTGGTGGCCGACATGCAGGCCGGCCGCGTTAACACGCTGCTCATGCTCGGCGTGAATCCGGTTTACACCGCTCCGGCGGATTTGCGCTTTGGCCAGCACTTGCGCAGTGTAGGAACGCGAATTCACCTCAGCCAATATGAGGATGAAACGGCCGAACTCTGCCACTGGCATCTTCCCGAGGCGCACTTCCTGGAAACCTGGGGCGACGTGCGCGCTTACGATGGAACCACAAGCATCATCCAGCCTCTCATTGCACCCTTGTATGACGGCAAATCGGCGCACGAAATTCTGGCCGTGATGGCGCGGCAGCCCGGCGCCACCGCACATGAAATCGTAAAGCAATATTGGCAACGCCAGAACCCCGGGGCCGATTTCGACCTGTTCTGGGAGACGTCGCTGAATGACGGTGTGGTTGCGAATTCAACCTTGGCGGCGAAATCCGTGAAGTTGAGCGCAGGGCTCGCCGGGGAAACGGCAAAACCCGCGTCGCAGAGCGCCGGGACGCTGGAAATCGTTCTGCGCCCGGATCCTTCCATCGGCGACGGCAGTTTTACCAACAATGGCTGGTTGCAGGAATTGCCCAAGCCTTTCACCAAGCTGACTTGGGACAATGCCGCTCTGGTCAGCCCCATGACGGCGCAGAAACTGGGAGTGTACAACGGCAACATCGTGAAGCTGAGCGCCTACGGACAATCTGTGGAAGCCCCCATCTGGATAGCTCCCGGGCAGGCCGATGATTCCCTCACTCTGCACCTCGGTTACGGCCGCTCACGCGCCGGCCATGTGGGCAATGGCGTGGGTTTCAATGCCTACCTTCTTTCCACTTCGGAAAATCGCTGGATCGGCAACGCCGAAGTCCAAAAAACCGGCAAGACTTACAACCTTGTCTCCACGCAGCACCACCACATCATGGGCAAGGAGGGAGAAGAACGCGAAGAGGATACTGTGGCGGCGATGCAGCGCAAGTTGGTGCGCACGGCGACGCTGGAGGAATTCCGCAAAAACCCCGATTTTGCCCGCGAGAAGGACTACGAGATTTACGGACCTACGCTCTATGAGAACTATTCCTACACCGGCAACGCCTGGGCTATGTCCATCGACCTGAATAGCTGTATTGGCTGCAATGCCTGCCTCATTGCCTGCCAATCCGAGAACAATATTGCGGTGGTGGGAAAGGATGAGGTGTCGCGCGGCCGGGAAATGCATTGGATTCGTGTGGACGCGTATTTCGAGGGCGACCTTGAAAATCCCGCGGTCTACAACCAGCCGGTCCCCTGCATGCATTGTGAAACCGCCCCCTGCGAATACGTTTGCCCCGTGGGAGCTACCGTCCACAGCCCGGAAGGCCTGAATGAAATGGTTTACAACCGCTGCGTGGGCACGCGCTACTGTTCGAATAACTGTCCCTACAAGGTCCGGCGCTTTAATTTCGAGCTCTTTTCTGATTGGACCACGCAGAGCCTGATGCTTCAGCGCAACCCGGATGTGACGGTGCGCAGCCGCGGCGTGATGGAGAAGTGTTCCTACTGCATCCAGCGTATTAATCGGGTGAAGATTGCCGCGGAAGAAGCGGGCCGGGTGATCCAGGACGGCGAAATCGTTACTGCCTGCCAGCAAACCTGCCCGACACAAGCGATTGTTTTCGGCAATATCAATGACATGAATAGCCGCGTGACCAAGTTGAAAAAGCAATCGCGGAACTACGGCTTCCTGACGGATTTGAGCACACGGCCCCGCACAACGTATTTGGCAAAACTGCGGAATCCCAACCCGGAAATCAAGGAGTAAGTAGTGGGCGACGGATTGGAAAACACGCCGGCGGCGGGTGCGGGAACTCCGGTTCTCGCTCCCGGGCACACCTACGCCACAATCACGGACAAGATCAGTTCCATCGTCCTCACGCAAAAGACCCGGTGGGGTTGGTGGTTTGGCTTCGCCATCAGTTTCGCCCTGTTCATGATCTTGAACTTGACCATCGGCGTCCTGTTGATCATCGGCGTCGGCGTTTGGGGAATCAATATCCCCATCGCCTGGGGATTTGCCATCGTCAATTTTGTGTGGTGGATCGGAATCGGGCATGCAGGCACGTTGATTTCGGCGTTCTTGCTGCTCATGCGCCAGGAGTGGCGGCAGTCGATCAACCGGTTTGCAGAAGCCATGACGCTGTTTGCTGTGGCCTGCGCGGGCTTGTTTCCCTTGCTCCACCTGGGTCGCCCCTGGCTTTTCTTCTGGCTGATCCCTTACCCCGACACCATGGGAACGTGGCCGCAATTCCGCAGCCCGCTGGTGTGGGACGTCTTCGCGGTTTCAACCTATGCCACCATCTCGCTGCTCTTTTGGTTTGTGGGCTTGATTCCCGACCTCGCCACCTTGCGCGATCGCGCCAAGGCACGGCTGTCACGCATCGTCTACGGCGTCCTGGCCATGGGCTGGCGAGGTTCGGCAATGCACTGGGAGCGTTACGAGATGGCTTACCTGCTCCTCGCCGGTCTGGCCACGCCCCTGGTGGTTTCCGTACACACCGTAGTGAGCTTCGACTTCACCGTGGGGATCGTTCCCGGGTGGCATAGCACCATTTTTCCACCCTACTTCGTCGCCGGCGCAATCTATTCCGGTTTTGCCATGGTTCTGACCCTGGCCATTCCTCTGCGGAAGTTCTACGGTTTGGAGGATTTCGTCACCATCCGTCACCTCGACAATATGGCAAAAATCCTGCTCGCGACCGGGCTGATTGTAGCTTACGGCTACATGATGGAAACCTTCATGGCGTTTTACAGCGGGAATACTTATGACCGGTACATGATTATGAATCGGATGACCGGACCCTACGCAAAGGTCTATTGGATTTTGATCTGCTGCAATATCGTGGTTCCGATGAGCACACTTTGGTTTGCGAAGATCCGTCGAAACCCGGCCGCGCTTTTCGCGATCTCCCTGGTGGTTCAGGCCGGTATGTGGTTGGAGCGTTTTGTGATTGTCGTCACCAGCCTCCACCGTGATTTCATGCCCTCGGCGTGGCGGATGTACTATCCAACGATCTGGGATTATGCCGCGTTGTTTGGTTCCATCGGACTATTCCTGACGCTGTTCCTGTTGTTCATCCGCTATTTGCCCATGATTTCGATTTTTGAGATGCGTGGACTGGCGCACCACTTGGAGGAAAAGAAGGGGTAAATGGAAATTAGAAACTGGAATCTAGAAACCGGACACTAGATTCCGCTTGGGCGAGTTTCCAGTTTCGAGTTTCCAGTCTCGAAGTCAACGGGTTGAACGATGAAGCGACATCCACTCTACGGTTTGATGGCCGAGTTTAACACGACCGACGATCTGTTGAAGGCCGCTGAGCGCACCTACGCGGAGGGCTATCGACGGATGGACGCTTTTACACCCTTTCCGGTGGAGGGACTGGCGGAGGCCATCGGCTTTCACAAGACTCGCGTGCCCCTCATCTGCCTGATCGGGGGTTTGACCGGCTGCTCCGGCGGCTTCTTCCTCCAATGGTGGCCCAATGTAATCGGTTATCCGCTGAATATTGGAGGGAAACCCTTCAACAGTTGGCCGGCATTTATTCCCATCACGTTTGAGTTGACCATCCTGTGCGCGGGCATTTTCACGGTCCTGGGAATGCTGGCGCTGAATGGCCTGCCGACGCCGTATCACCCGGTATTTAACGCTCCGCGATTTGAGTTGGCCACGCGCAACAAATTCTTCCTCTGCATTATGGCGCGAGATTCGAAGTTTGATGCGCAGAAAACTCGGGAATTCCTGCAATCCCTGAATCCTCGTGAGGTATCGGACGTTGAGGCTTGACGGCTGGAAAATACGAATGCGGAAATCGCGGGCGCAGTGGGCCATCGTGGCGCTCTCCGCGGTGTGCGCTTTGAGCTGTCGCCTGGACATGCACGTTCAGCCGAAATACAAAGCGGACTGGGGCAGCACATTTTTTCAGGATGGACGCGATGACCGCCCGAAGATCCCCGACACCGTGGCGCGCGGCCACATGCACACCGACGAACTTCTCTACACCGGTCGGGTGAACGGCGTGCTGGTGGACCAATTTCCTTTTCCAGTTACGCGCCAGGTGCTGGAGCGGGGGCGCGCGCGATTTAACATTTATTGCACACCCTGCCACGATTATACCGGCAGCGGGCGCGGGATGGTGGTGCAACGCGGGTTCCCATCGCCGCCCTCTTATCACATCCAACGATTGATGGATGCCCCGGCAGGACATTTCTTCGAAGTTATTACCGATGGCTATGGAGCCATGTTCAGCTATGCGGGCAGAATCACCCCGGAAGATCGCTGGGCAATCGTGGCCTACATCCGCGCTTTGCAACTGAGCCAGCACGCCACGCTGGATGACGTTCCGGCAAGCGAGCGTGAAAAGCTGACGAGCGGAGAAAAATGAACGCGGCGGAAACTCCCTTAACGGGAATTGAAAATCTCGGAAAACCGGCACTGGTCGTAGGCGTCGTGTCCCTCGTGCTGTGCGTACTGCTGGGGTTGCGCAACTCCACACAGTTTTTCCACTCTTATCTGCTGGCCTTCGTTTTCTTTGTCGGGCTGTCGGTGGGGAGCTGCGAAGTTCTGATGATTCATTACCTCATTGGGGGTACTTGGGGATTCCCCTTGCGCCGCCCCCTGGAAGCCGGGGTGAGGACGTTCTACTTGATGGCGGTGCTGTTGCTGCCGATTTTGTTTCGCCTGCCGACAATTTATAGCTGGGCGGACCCGGCAAAGGTCCACGCTGACCCTGTGTTGCAATACAAGCATTTTTATCTCAATGTCCCATTCTTCGTGGTGCGCAATGTGATCTACTTTACGGCCTGGTTGCTGCTCGCCTACTTTATTCTGAAATGGTCGCGTCTGCAGGATGAGACGGGCGAGCCCGAGCTCACCCACCGCTTGCAGGCGCTCTCCGCGCCGGGACTGCTCATTTTCGGCTTGACCATCACATTTGCCTGCGTCGATTGGGTGATGTCACTCGAGCCCACGTTTTTCTCCACCATCTACGGGATGATCTTCATGGTGACAGAAGCCCTGGCGGGCATGTCGCTGGCAACGGTGGCAATCGTTCTGCTTGCGCGGCGGAATAAGTTCTCCGGTCTGGTTACACCAAAAGTGCTCGGTGACTACGGGAACCTGCTGTTAACCTTCACGATGTTGTGGGCCTATCTTTCGTTTTCACAGTACTTGATTATCTGGGCGGGAAATCTGCGCGATGAAATCCCCTGGTACGTCGTCCGTGTGGAGGGAAGCTGGAATTATGTTGCGCAGGTGCTCATCGTCTTTCATTTCGCGGTTCCCTTCGTCCTGTTGCTCATGCGGTTCGTAAAGCGTCGCGCCGCCTCGCTGGGCTGGTTGGCGGTGGGCCTGGTGGTGGTAAGTTTCGTGGACATTTACTGGCTTACGGTGCCGGCATTTGAGCCTGCAAGGCCGCAATTTCACCTCACCGACTTGTTTGCCATCGTTGGCATCGGCGGCCTGTGGTTGTGGCAGTTCGCTTCACAGTTAAAGGGACGGTCCGAGCTTCCCCTTCAGGATCCTCGGCTGAAGGAAATCTTGCAGCAGGTTTAGGAATGAGTTGGAGCGGGTGGAAATCAGGGATTTAATTCTGACATGGTTGAAACGGACAATAATTCGGAAAATCGCCAACGCGGGTATGAAGCGTCCGATGTGAGCGTGGGGCGGTTGGTCGCTTTCGCCGCCGGCTTGGTTGGACTCGTGGTTCTGGGTGTGCTCGGCAGCGAAGTGGTCTTCCGCTTTTTTGTTCGTCACCAACCTCTGGGACCTCCGGCCTCCCCTTTCGAGAACGTGCGGACGTTACCTCCCTCTCCTCGCTTGCAGATTCACGCGCCGCTCGACTTGAAGGAATACCTGGCTGGGGAGGACAAGATTCTGGACAGCTACGGATGGGTGGACCAGAAGGCCGGCATCGTTCGCATCCCGATTGACCAGGCGATGACGCTTCTTCTTCAAAAGGGATTGCCCATTCGGGGCAGCTCGCCGGCAAAAGGTCAGGCCAACACTAAAGGTGCTGCGCTCGCGCCGGCGACTGCGCGGATGGATGGTAAGGGGGCGCGCTAGGAATATGGTTTTTGCCAGGTTTGGGACAACCTTATACGAGCGTCGCGGAAGGTGGACCGAAATCATCTGCCGCGTGCGCTTCGGGGCGTTGCTCGGAATTTTTCTCCTGAGCTTCGCGGGGTATGCCCTGGCGCTGGACAACGCCTCGGTCGTCCCGCCGCAGTTAAGGGGCGTGGGGATTGACCAGCGCTTGAACAATCAGGTGCCCCTGGATCTGAAATTTCGGGATGAAACCGGGCAGACCGTCACGCTGGGATCCTACTTTGGCAAGCGCCCGGTGATTCTTTCGCTGGTTTACTACAGTTGCCCGATGCTCTGCCCGATGACTGAAGACGGTTTATTAAATGCCCTTCGCCTGGTGAGCTTCAACATTGGCGAGCAATATGAAGTGGTGACCGTGAGCATCGACCCCGAAGAGACGCCGGAGATGGCCTTGGGGAAGAAGGCAGTCTATGTGGGACTCTACGGACGCCCGGGGGCCAAACAGGGCTGGCATTTCCTGGTGGGAGACGAGCCGGCGATTCGCGCGCTGACGGATTCCGTAGGTTTTCACTACAACTATATTCCGGAAACAAAGCAGTATGCGCATGCCACCGGAATCATCGTGCTGACTCCGCAAGGAAAGGTATCGCGGTATTTCTATGGAATATCTTTCCCCTCGCGAGACATTCGCCTGGCGCTCGAGGAAGCGTCCAACGGCAAGATCGGCAACGTCGTCGATGCCGTTTTGCTTTATTGCTGCCAGTACGACCCGGCGACGGGAAAATACAGTGTGGTTATTTCGCGTTTGCTGAAAATTGCGGCGGCAATTACCGTCGTTACAATCGGAACATTGATTTTCGGCTTGTCGCGGGGTGGGCACCAAGGTTGAGGGTGATTTCAGCAGGACGGGTTTTGAATTTTGAATTCTGAAGACTAGATCATTCTATGTGGCAGGGATTTTCTTTCAGGCCGGAGCAGGCATCCACCATCGCCAAGGGCGTGGATTATCTCTATTACTTCCTGACCGGCATCGATTTGTTCTTCACGGCGCTTATCTTTCTGGCGATCCTCTATTTTGCCTTGCGCTACCGGCGCCGCTCCCAGGATGAGCAACCGGAACAGATTGAGGGAAACATTCCCCTTGAAATCGTTTGGACTCTGATCCCGGTGGGCCTCGTGGCCATCGTTTTTCTGTGGGGAACCAGTTTGTTCATTCGCGATGCCCGTCCACCCGCCTCGTCGATGGAAATCTTCGTGGTAGGCAAGCAGTGGATGTGGAAGATCCAACACCCGGAGGGTGTCGAGGAAATTGACGAGTTGCATGTTCCCGTGAACCGGCCGATAAAATTGACGATGACCTCCGAGGACGTGATCCACGATTTCGCCGTACCGGCCTTCCGCATCAAGAAGGACGTGGTTCCTGGAATGTATACGACGGAGTGGTTCCAGGCCACAAAAACCGGGACGTTCCACCTCTTTTGCGACCAGTACTGCGGCACCAACCATTCGCTGATGAAAGGCGAAGTGATCGTCATGAACCCCACCGACTATGAGCAATGGCTGAGCGGTGGAATCCGCGGCAGTACGATGGTTGATGCAGGCGCCAAGCTCTACCAACAATTTGCCTGCATCACCTGCCATGGAACCGGCAAGGGACCTTCCTTCGTGGGAATTTACGGCAAGCCGGTAAAACTGACCGATGGCACGACGCTGGTGGTGGATGACGATTACCTCCGCCACTGCATCCTTCAT
>JASHTZ010000284.1 GCA_030040295.1 Terriglobia bacterium
AGCCCCAGATATCGCGTGATCGTGCTTCGGTCGGCGGCCGTGGTGGTCATCACGGTTTGCGTTCCCGCCGTGGTGGAAATCGCGGTGTAAGGTCCTGCCGCGGCCGCGGAATCGTCGAGCTGCAAAATGGTCGGATGGGCGAAGTTTGTGCTGATGTACACCTCCAGATCCGAGGTCGTGGAAGTGAAATCCGAAAACGCCGGCTCGAGGTAATAAGGCGTGGCGTAAATGATCCCGCCGGCGGCCGCCACCGTGGGCACCGTAGCGCCCACTCCCAGGCCGTTCACGTTGCCAAAAGCCATGGTATAGGGAGAGGTCCCGCTCACCGCCAGCCCACTCGGCGCGGTGGCCAGAGCCAGCGAGACTGCGTCTTGAACGGAGTTGGCCGGGGCCAGATTAAATGTCATGGTGGCCGTGGCGAGCACAACAGGCAGGATCAGATTCGTCATTGTGAAGGTGACCACCGCAGAGTTATCGGTCCCCGTAAATGCGCTGGCGCCGTCATTGTCCGGCAGAAAAATCCCAATCCCCACCGTGGCCGTGGAGTCGCCCATCGAAGCAATTACCGTGCTGGGCGACCCTGAGGCCGTGGACATGGCGGAGTATCCCGCCGAGCTGGTGCAGGCCGAAGCGCTCGGACAGTTTTCGATAATCTGCGCGGCAGGGTGGGCGAAATTGGTGCTCACATAGGCCGTAAGTTCGGCATTTCCAAGACCAAGCCCTGTAAACTGCACTTGATACTCGCTGAAATAGAGCGCGCCGTTGCTGAGTGCGGCAACGGTCAAGCCGGTCTGCGGAGTCCCAATTCCCAAAGCGTTCATGCTTCCAAAAGTGGTCTCGTAAGCGCTGCCCACCTTTGTGAAGGTGATTCCCCCCGTCGACTGGAGAATGTTAAAGGCCGACTGTCCGGGAGCCTCGACCGCAATCATCGTGATTACGAAAAGCAAGAAGGCGGGAACCAGGAAGCGCGTTTTGGTGCGTAAACGCCTTATCGGAACTACGCTTCCCGGAACCCGCCCGCTCGCGCCCTCGAAATTGAAATCGTTCGTGTTCATTAGACCGTTGCCCAAAGCCGCCGTTGCCGACTTGCCGATCGGCAGACGGATGCCCGTCCTTGCGAACAGGCCACCCCTCTCGATTTCCAGCATTTCGTTAGAATCCAGCGGGACCCAGAAATCGGGCTTTCAGGGGGTGCGACAGTGAACTCATCCCAGCTCCCCCCTCTTCCCCATGGGTTGGGGTTGAGGGGGTAAATCGTCAACTTCACCGTCGAAGATTACGTGGGACAAAAATCAGCTACTTCATGACCACCCGGCACGGGCTAACTTACTTAATGGTCATGGTGAAAGTAACTGTCGTACTGACCGCCGTACCCCCGCCAGCCGCGGCTGTTGCCGTGGGTGAAACGGAGAGGGCCAGGAAGCGGGTTAAGGCCGTGCCATCCGCGCCAGCGGCGGAAAGGGCTGTGCCGGATACCACCGTGGTGGCCGAGCCTGAGGCCGTACCGAGCGTTTGCCACGTGCTGACCGTCAATCCGGCCGTGGTGCTTTGGTCCGTGGTGGTCGGAACCTGAACTGCCACGCCGGTCTCCAGCGCCGCAGCCCACGCCGTAATCGAGGCGGCGGAAGTAGCCGTCAGCCCCGCCCATTGCGGGGTCAGGGTGTAGTCCGTGTAGTAGACCGCGGGAGTTTGCCCGCCCGTGGTGGGAGCAAACACGTTGCAGTTTCCGGTGTTGACGCCAAGCGCGTCCACAGTTCCGAAATTCATGGTGTATGCGGGGTTCGTGCCTGCAACCGCGCAGTGGTTAATCCCGGCCGTCGTGCCCGTGCTCAGATTCAGGTTTACCGCGTCTTGAATGGTGGCGCTGATGGTCAGGGTGGGTGAAAAGACGTTGGTGTTAGCTGCCCCGGGGTTGGCCGCAAATGAAGCACTCGCCATCAGCAGCAGCCCCAGCAGAAGTAGTATGGTTCGCTTTTTCATAGTTCTCCTTTTCGTCTAGTCTCCGTTTCGCTTGCCGGTGCGTGCCCTTTGCGACGACCAGGACAAAGAACAGAGTCCAAATTAATTTCTCCTTAGCATTTGCTCGAAAATGCTCCATCGAGCAAACTTCCAATTTCACCCGCTTCGCTCTAGTCTTTCTCGCGAATGAAATTTTCCTAATACTATTTAAATCGCACGCAATGCCAAATAGCACCAAGGTAAGGGGACCAGTGAATAAATAGCTTTGGATTCCGTTAGTTAGAAAGATACTTCGACAAAATGTCCGAACTTGAGCTCGTGGGTAATGTAGATTGCCCGGCCCGTGCAATGAAGTTAACCACGCAGTCGCACCCGTCCCATTACCCCAAAACCGCCATATAGCACCCTGAATCGCCGAGCGCGTGGACCGGGGAAATCCGCACGCCATTACGCCGATTCTTGTCGTTGAGAAAAGAGTCAGAGCGTTGTCAAGGGCGCCGACTGGCATTCAGCCCAATACCAATGCTGGTGGTCCGTAAATCGATTGTAGACCCGCAGGGTTGCGCTTCGGCGACCATGAATTCTCCATGTCAAAGATTACTCAAGTCTTACCTTCACTTTGCCGAAGAATAACTACAGAGGTATACGGTGGGAGGTTGCGACCGCGATCTTTCTGGTCCCGAGGGCTCTTGGGTCGGGTGAGATTGGTGCTGGCGGCTTGCCCATGCTAATGGCCACAGACGTGCTATGGAGCGCGAGGGGAAGAAGAAGGTCCGAATTCAAGAAGTCTACTTCATGCGTGGGTTGGCGAGGGTGAAGGGTGAAGTGTCCCTTCCAGTTAGTCTGCTCGCCACTGAGACTTTGATTGATCGCTGGGTTGCGGCAGTCGCCTCAAAGGGCCGGGAGAACTTTTGTTGTTGCGAAGGGAACGGCGGAAGGGGCCTTCAGGCCCCGAAGGAACGCCGCTTCAAGGGCTCAAGGGCCGCCCTTCCACCGCCCCAGCGCCCACTTGAATAAGATCGCTTATTTCTGCCGTTAAGTATTCGCCAAGGTAGAACGAGGAGGAGAATGGCTACAACCCCCAGAAGCCGCCTGCCGGGAGGTTTTCTGCCCAAATCCAAGGTGGGCCAAGAGCCGGTCACGGCGTCCACTTTAGGCCCGCCGGTCCAAATTGAAGGAAAGGAATGCGGCGCCCAGCCGCTTTCCTTCCTCCTCGAAGTTAACGTAATGCTGGCGGGCTCTCTCGATGCGGAGTCGGTGCTGGGAGATGTCCTGGTGAGCCTGGTGGAGAGCGAGAACCTATCTCGGGCTAGTTTCTATCGCCTGAACGAGGTGACCGGAAAACTTCGACCGGTTGCAAGCCGAGGACGGAAGGTGGGTTCGCCGCGTACCATTTCTCTTCAGGAGGCTACGGTCTTGGGCTGTGCAGTAAAGCAGAAGGAGTCAATCTACATTCCCCGCACCGCGGAAGACCCCCGCTGCCTGGGATTTGAGCCGGAAGAACGATGCTACCTGGCTGTGCCTTTGCGGACCACCACGCGCACGCTCGGTGTGCTCGAGGCTGTGGCCGACGAGCCGGAAAGCATCCGGCCCCTTTCACGCATTCTGATCGATCAAGTCGCCACACAAACGGCTCTGGCGCTGGAACGGGGCGAGTTATACCGGCAATTGCGCGCTTCTGAAGAGCGCTTCAAGGCAATTTTTGAACAGGCATCCTTCGGCGTCGCCGTGGTGAGGTTGGATGGTAAAATTCATACCGTAAATCCCGCCTATGCGCGTCTCCTCGCAAGCGCACGCGAGGAATTGCAAGGGAAAAATTTATTAGATTATGTCCACCCTCAGGATGTACCCGCGGCCAAGCAGCAGTTGCAATCATTCCTTGATGCGGGCAGCGGGCGGGTGAGCTTCGAGACGCGCTACCGCCCAAAATCGGGAGATTCGGGGTGGTGCGCCGCCCATCTTTCCCTCCTTCACGAAGGGGGAAACAACCCGACTCATCTCCTGGTTATTGTTCAAGATATCGACGAACGCAAGAAAGCGGACGAGGAATATCGTCGACTTCAACAACAACTTTTCCAGGCACAAAAAATGGAGGCACTGGGAACCCTTGCGGGTGGCATCGCGCACGATTTCAATAACCTGTTGAGTGTCATGTTGGGGTTCGCTTCACTGGCTCGCCAGCGATTAAGCACCGATCATCCGTTACAGGATTCTCTGGGGATGATCGAGCAGTCGGCCGAACACGCCGCTGACCTGACGCGCCAGCTTCTGGCCTTTTCCCGCCCTGATCAACAACAAGTGAAACCCGTATCCGTGGATGCCGTCCTGGAGAGGGTTCGACGAATGGTGGCGCGGACCTTCAATCGAAATATCACGGTTAACGTGCAAAAAGGGGGAGAGGCGCTTTGGATCAGTGCTGTCCCCAGCTTTCTCGAGCAGGCTTTATTGAACATGTGCATCAACGCTCGTGACGCGATGCCCCAAGGAGGAACGCTCACACTTGAGGCCACTACCACGGTGATCGAAACGGGTCCAACAGGGCTGGTTGGGACTGGCGCTCCGGGATGTTACGCCAGCATCTCCGTGCAGGATACCGGGACGGGAATCGCGCCTGAGACCTCCTCACGAGTGTTTGAGCCGTTTTTCACGACCAAAGAACCTGGGCGAGGTACAGGGCTTGGGCTCGCCATGGTTTATGGGTTTGTGAAGAATCATAACGGCTTCGTCAACGTATCGAGTGAGCCCGGCCACGGGGCGCGGTTTACGATCTTGCTCCCATTGATTCCACCTCCCGCCCCGCAGGTGCGCGAGGGGGGGCTCGGCCAAATTGCACCCGGTTGCGGAACCATCCTGGTAGTTGATGACGAGCCGATGGTTCGCGCCTTCGCGGTAGAAGGGCTGAAAGGGCTCGGTTACAGGGTTTATGCGGCTGAAAATGGCAAGCAAGCTCTTCAGATTTTTGAACAGCATCGCGATGAGATCGATTGCGTTCTGATGGATTTGATTATGCCCGAATCCGGCGGCGTTGAGACCTTCCGCCGAATGCGAGCGCTTGATCCCCTGGTCAAGGTGGTTTTCGCTTCCGGGTACAGTACCGGTGAGATCCTGGGGGACGCTCCCGACGCCCGGGCCGTGGCGTTTATCGGAAAACCCTACACCCTCGAGGGCCTGTCCATAGTTCTTCGCAAAGCAGGCGCCGGACCTCCGCGGTGCGTGTAAATCCCGGGTGGAGAGACCCACTGGGCATGGGTTTCTTGCGCTCACCAGGACAAGAAGGATGTCTGGAATGAAGATTCTAGTGGCGGAAGACCAATCGGTATCCCGGCACATCCTCGTGGCAAACCTGCGCAAGTGGGGCTATGAGGTGACCGCCGTCGAAGATGGCACGCAAGCCTGGGAAGCCTTGTGTGTGGCGGATGAGCCGCAGTTGGCGATTCTGGACTGGCTGATGCCCGGGATGGACGGAATTGCGATCTGCCGGGAGATTCGCAAGAGTCCGCAGAAATGGCCCAGTTATTTGATTCTTCTCACGGCGCGCAAAGGGCAGGAAGACAAGATTCTTGGACTTGAATCGGGAGCAGATGACTACATTACCAAGCCTTTCGATCGTGGAGAGCTTCGCGCGCGGGTTCGGGTGGGCATTCGCGTCCTGGAACTTCAGGGGGCTTTGGCCCAGCGCGTCCGCGAATTGGAAGATGCACTTTCGCGCGTCAAGACATTGCAGGGCTTGTTGCCCATTTGTTCCTATTGCAAGAAGATCCGCAATGACCGCAACTATTGGCAACAAGTAGAAGGGTACCTGAGCGACCACTCGGAACTTCAATTCAGTCACGGGATCTGTCCGGACTGTTATGGCCGCTATGTCCAGCCCGAGCTCGATCTGCTGCAAAGCCGCCGCAACAGCCCTTGAGGCCGGGGCGATGGAGAGATGGGTGGGCGCACATCACATGACGCTTTGGTACGAGGCTAAGGTACTTGGCTGGGGATGGAATCCCCACGCTATTCTTGCGATTCTGGCGGCGGTGCTCCTGGCGCTCTTGGTGGGAGTGTTGATGTATAGGAAGCGAGGGCAACGGCAGGCCGACGTGCTGCGCGAATGGCTGCGCCGCGAAGCCTCATTGTCGCGGCAATATCGCGAACTCTTTGAGAATGCCAATGATGCTTTCGTGATCTTCGAGCCGGAAACGGCGGTGATTCTCGACGTCAACCGGCGGGCTTGCGAGATCTACAACACCAATCGAAACGATTTGATCGGTTCCAACTTCAAGACCCTTATTCAGAACGAAAAAAGTTATGAGGAGGAAATACAGCGCGTCCGGGAACGCCAGGAGGCTGCTGGATTCTGCGCGGCCTACCAACACAAGGACGGGCGCGCATCGAGTATCTTGGTGAGCTTTGCGGAGGTCGAATATGCGGGGAAAATTGCGGTTCTGAGCATCCATCGGGACGTGACCGAGCAGGTGGAAACGGCGGAGGCTCTGCGACGCCGCAACGCGATTCTGGAAGCGGTCAGTTTTGCCGCGGAAAAACTCCTCTCCGGGGGAGATTGGAAAGAAAACATTCAGTCGGTCTTGGAGCATTTGGGACAAGCGGTTTCAGTGAGTCGCGCCTCCATTTTCGAGAACCATCATGACCCGGCAGGCGAGTTGGTATCGAGCCAGCGTTACGAGTGGGCAGCCCCGGGCATTCCACCGCAGATTGAAAATCCGGAATTGCAGCGATTTTCCTGGGAAAAGAACCACCTGACGGCGTGGAGGGATGAACTCAGCCATGGGAAGGTGGGTCAGGGAGTAACCGCTCATCTACCGGAATTGACGCGACGCCACCTGGCAGAGCAAGGGATCCAATCGCTCATTGATGTTCCAATTTTTGTGGGCGAAGTGTGGTGGGGTTTTATCGGGTTTGCCGACTGTCTTGGAGAACGCCAATGGTCGGGCGTGGAAACCGAAGCCTTGCGGGCTGCCGCCAGAACGCTGGGCGCGGCCCTTCAGCGCAAGCAAGCGGACGAGACCCTGCATCAAGCGGACGAAATGGTGAAGGCAGTGGTCCGCGCCTCTCCCGTGGCACTGACCGCCCTGGACCGCGAAGATAATGTTGTGATGTTCAGTCCGGCAGCCGAGAAAATGTTCGGCTGGAGGGCTGCGGAGGTGCTCGGGAAACCCCTTCCCTATGTCTCCCGGGAGGAAAGAGAGGATCACCAGGCCATTTTGAAGGGATTGATGGAGGGCCGGTCACTCGAGAATGTCGAACTGCGCCGTAAGCGCAAGGACGGGACATGGGTTGACTTTCAGCTTTCCACGGCCCCGATGTTTGACACCCAGGGGAAAGCTATTGCCTACCTGGGTGTCATGAACGACATCACCGAGCGAAAGCGCGTCGAGGAGGATCTGAAAAGATATGCCGCCGATTTGGAGACCGCCAGGGACAAGCAAGAAAAGAACACCACGGAGCTGAAGAAGGCATTTGAGGATCTGGCAGACGCCAAGGTGCGAGCCGAGGCTGCCAGCCGCGCGAAAAGCGAATTCCTGGCCAACATGAGCCATGAAATTCGCACACCTTTGAATGGAATTCTCGGCATGAGTGAACTTCTTCTGGATACCACCTTTTCCGCCGAGCAATCAGAATATTTGGGCATGCTGAAATTTTCCACCGAATCGCTACTCACACTTGTCAATGACATCCTCGATTTCTCCAAAATTGAAGCTCACAAGTTGGTGTTGGACGCCATTGAGTTCAATCTGCCGGAGAGTCTCGTTGACACTCTAAAATCCCTCGCACACCGCGCCAATCAAAAGGGGTTGGAGGTGGCTTGTTCGCTTTCTCCGCACCTCCCTGACTTTTTGATTGGCGATCCGGGAAGACTCCGCCAAATCATT
>JASHTZ010000285.1 GCA_030040295.1 Terriglobia bacterium
CCTCGGTTTTGACTCCCATCGCCTCTCCGTCCTCTTCCCGAATGGTTGCTACGTCGTCGCCTTCCCGCGGGCCGGATGGGTGCAAATCTTTGATATCACGCCACGCAGCCAGCGCTCCATTGGAGTTTTGGGCGATATGAACACACCTGGTATCGAGTGCAAGGCCTCCGTCCGCATACCTGTAGCTTTCCAACCAACCACCGACGAAAGGATTTGACAGCCGCTCGAATCCTCCGGGGCGCGTCAATCGGACCGATTTGGTCACGCTCCCGCGCGTATAAGTTCCGGTCCAAAAGCTTCCCTGTTTATCGAAATTCAAATCCAGCCCCCGAAGGGTTACTGTAAGGCGGTTTCCATCCCATGTCGCGCTCCGCGGGTCGACCGTATTATAGAAATCGAACCGCCACTCTCCGTCCACCCGCTGGTAGAACTTGATCTCAAAATTCTGAAACCTCTGGGGGCCGTCTCCGGTCACTCGATTTTCATGGAACGGCACGCGGCGGTTGGCCACCAATCTCAGGTGAATTACCAATTGCGCAGTAGGGTTCGAAAACGGGTCATCCCCCACCCAGGGACCGGCCAGCATTTCAGCATCGGGCTGGCCAGGCTGAACCGTGAATTGCGTTTGAGGGGTCTGTGCCCAGAGCGCGCACCCACCCAAAACAGTGGCGCAGCCGATGCTCAGCATAAGAATGTGACGTGGGGGCCGGAAGGGAATTGGCATGGCCTCCTTCGCCCACTTTGATGCGCCTGCCCATTCGGGAGTTTCCAGTGGTTTTCTATATTTCCGTCACTTGCCACGGGAAACGATTTGGCGAGCCCGAGCTTTGGCCATTCTCAAGATGTGCTCCAGCTCCATGAAGTGGTCTATTTCCGCCTTCTCCTCCACCGAAAGGGCACCTGTCTTCTCGCGCTCCATCAGAGCTGCCAGTTTCCGTTGAGATTCGGCCGACGGCAGAAAATCCGCCACTGACTGGGGCGTGGTCCCTGAGGCGATGAAGTCAATAATCTCGGCGTAGATTGGGCTGGAGACGTTCATATCGTCCATATCATACACCTATTAGGCCTGGTCAGGGCATTCTGTGCCCGGAGCTAACCCGCTGCGCGGCATCCGCAATTCGCTTATAATGTCACACGCCTTAGTCGTGCCCTGGATCCGAAGCTGCGTTCTTGATTGCAAAAGAGGAATCGCAGAAGAGGCCAACTGCCGTGAAAATTGTGGTTTGCATCAAGCAGGTTCCCGCGCGGGATTCGGCGCTCAAGCTGAATCCCGCGTCCACTTGGGTGAATGAATCCGACCTGAGCTTCGAGGTCAACGAGCCGGACATCTTTGCTCTGGAAGAGGGCCTGCGTTTGAAGGAAAAGCACGGCGGCGAGGTGATTGTGGCCTCGCTGGGACCGGCGCGCGCCCAGCAGGCCATCAAAGAGGCTCTGGCCAAGGGAGCCGACCGCGCGCTGCACCTTGACGACCCCGCCTTCGCCACGCTTGACGCTTACGGCATCGGGCGCGCGCTCTCCAAGGCCATCGAAAAAGAGAAGCCTGATTTGATTCTCACCGGCTTGCAGTCCGACGATTTCGGCGCGGCGCAAACCGGAGTGGTGATGGCGGAGTTCCTCGGCTTGCCGCACTCGACCATCATCATGGAGATTCAGGCGGAGGGCAGCGCGCTGCGTGTGAAGCGCGAGCTCGAGGGCGGCTGGTTCCAGTGGATCACCCTGCCGCTGCCCGCCGTGCTCACCATTCAATCCGGAATCAACAAGCCGCGCTACGCCACGCTGAAGGGCATCATGTCCGCGAAATCGAAGCCCGTGAAGAAGCTGACTGCGGCGGAACTGGGGCTGACCGCCGACGACCTGGCCCTGCGCCAGCGCATCGTGAAGGTGTATACGCCCGTGAAGGCCGCTCAAACCGAATTTTTGCAGGGAAGCGCAAAGGAAATGGCCGCACGCCTTGCGGACAAGCTGAAGAATGAGGCTCGGGTGATTTAGGCACAGGAGGCTACCATGTTCGTGCACATTTGGAGAATGCGCGCGCGCAAAAAGCGCGTGGAGGAATACGAAAAGTTCGGCCGCCAGATGACGCTGCCCTCGCTGAAGAAAATCGACGGCTGCATGGGGGCGCACTTCATTCGAATTTTTGAGGCGCGCAAGCCGGAATACCTGTGGCTGGTTTTCTGGCGCGACCACAAGGCGCTGGAAAAAGCTCGCACCAATCCGCTTTGGCGCGAGCAGATCAAGCGGTTTGAGGCGGGAAATTTTTATAAGTCCATTCCCCTGGAATTGGTTTGCGAGGTGCTGGAATCGTTCACCACGACGGTTGGCAGGCCCAGGCGAGTTGCGCGGCCGGGCAAACCCGAAAGGCCCGCGCCGGTAGAAGAGCCGAAATCTGAGGATTCTGCCCCGGCCGAACCATCCGCCCCGGCGTTTGCGGGGCCGACGGTGGAGGGAGAGTAGTGTAGTGGTACGGGCATCCTGCCCGTGCGCATGGCCAGGATGGCCATGCCACAAATTCTAAGCCATGCCCGATCTATTTCTAATTTTCGCTGAACACCAAGGCGGCAAACTAACCCGCGCCACCTGGGAAGCCCTCGCGGCCGGCCAGCAGATGGCGAAATCCGTGGACGGCGCCGTGCGCGCGGTGCTGCTGGGAAGCAACCTTGCGCCGCTGGCTGCGGAACTTGCTGCGGCCGCGATCGAGCAGGTCTTGACGGTCGACGCTCCGCAGCTCGCGGAATACACTGCGGACGGTTACTCGCTTGCCCTGCGCGCAGTGATCGAGCAGCAGAAGCCGCGCTTTGTGGTCTTCAGCCACACCTACCAGGTGCGTGATTTCGCGCCCAAACTCGCCGCCATGCTTCAACGAACGCTGGTGGGCGATTGTCTTGGTTATCGAAGCGAAAGCGGCGAGCTGATTTTCGTACGCCAGGTTTTTCAGGGGAAGTTTTGCGCGGACGTGGAGTGCGCAGGTGATGCGCCGTACTTTGTCTCGTTTCAGGCCGCGGCGTTTCGCGAGGATTCCGTGCAGCGCGGCCCAATCGCCGCCTCGACCGCGGC
>JASHTZ010000286.1 GCA_030040295.1 Terriglobia bacterium
ACTGGCGTTTTTGTTTTCCGCAACGTAGGTGGCCGCGCCTTGCGAGAGCACAACCGTCATGACGGCGCTCAATCTTGTGGATGGTTTCCGCCCCAAAATGATCGACATGGTTCTCAGCCTCACTTACCCGTAGATTCGATTCCCAAGTACTGCCCAAGTGGCAAGCAATTGCCGCGCCAAATCCATCAATGCTTAACTCGTGAAAAATCAGATAGTTGTGGAATGGCGGTCAGGGAAGATTCAGGGAGTGGAAGAAGAAATTTACCGGCTCCGCGTAATTTTGGGAGGAATGATGGGGCCGCAAGCTGAAGATTCTGCTGAGCGGCACGATTCGAGACTGGTGGAGGCGGGGGGAGTCGAACCCCCGTCCGAAGAGTCTTACGAGTAGGAGCCTACATGCTTATCGCGTTCGCTTCCTGCTTTCGCCTGCGGCCCTCAGGAACGGGCAAGAACGAACCGCTGGCTAGCCTCTGTCCGCCGGTCGGCGGACTCTCGCCCGGAACCCCGAAGCGGCTGGTTCCGGGCCATCCCGCCAATCGACGCCCCTCTTCCCAATGCGGGCCTAAGGAAGGGAACGGCTACCTAATTAATTAGGCAGCATAGGCATACTGCGTGTTGGCAGTTGTCTTTGTCCCACGCCGATCACGGGTGGTGTGGACCCCCGGCATGCCTCCTAAGCGCAAGGGCTCCCGTCGAAACCGGTACGCCCCCACTGATTGTAGGTTACGCCTCAGGGTTTTGGGTGTCAAATCAGGCGTCGGGAGGAAACAGAAAGCAGTAGGCTGAAGGCCCGCTCGGAGTCCGGTCGATCAAGTCACCGTAAAATCCAACGGATTAGCAGGCCGATTCCGGCGAGCAGCTTGAGGGCGTCCAATCCCGTATATGATCCGTGCAGCGCCCAGAAGCGTGGCATTATTGGCGGGGGCGGAGTGCGTGGCAGAAAATCGATGCCCCTTCCGATCGAGATGAGCCAGGGTGTAATGAACACCGTCAGAATCACGGCCAAAACAAGCATGGCGATCACAACGCCTGCATCCAAGGAATCGCGCGGCGACTGGCGCCAGACGAGCATAAGGAGGATTGCTCCCAGGAGAATCTGCAGGGCGCCGTAACCCCAGAAAAGTGTGCGATTGATCTCTGACGCCATGTAGCGCAGTACCACGCGAGTGGAATCTTCTCCCAGCGGCTTTGTGGTTTCCACAAATTGCGGCCTTGCGCGCTTCAGGACGGATTCAACCGTGGCAAAGCTTCGCGTCGCCGCGTACCACATGAAAAGCGTGGACATGATCCACGCGCCAAGAATTGCCACGGCCAGAATCTGCGATCGCCCCATAGGATTCTCCCGGCTTAATCCCAGCGCTTGCGCTCGGATAAGTGCCAGGGAATTATAGCGCAACGGCTTGGCCCATGTTGCCCATTGAATTTGGCATCGGCTCCACCAGCAACGAAGTTGGAACAATAGGCTGTTGTCCTACAGGGGGGCAATCGGTTTGATCGGCTTCCCCCCTTGCCAAATCGCCGAGATTTTCTCGGTGTTGTGGATATCGTCGAGCGGATTGGCATCAAGAACCATGAAGTCCGCGCGTTGGCCGGGTTGCAAAGTGCCGAAGTCGCGGCCGAGGAAACCCGCACCCGTGTGGGTTGCACAGATGATGGCCTGCATCGGCGTCAGCCCGGACTGCACCATAAGTTGCAACTCGCGGTGCTCGAAATAACCCAGAAAGCGCCCGGGCATGCCGGCATCGGTTCCGAAACCAACTCGCACGCCCGCATCGAACAGGGTCTTCAGGTTGACTTCGGCCATCCGCAGGCTGTCGCTGTTTTTGCCCAGGTCCGGGTTGGAGGCGGCGTGATGCTGAAACGCCGGGCTTGCCAGCTTGTCGAGGACTGCGGGCAAAAGTCCGGCGCGAAAGAAAGGATCACTCAGCCAAGGTGGACCCTCAGCGTAGATGAACGTCGATTCGTCCCTCACCAGCGTGGGTACGTAGAGCACATTGCGCGCTTTCATCGCGGTGATCAAATCGGCGTCGACGGGTTGGTCGCGAATGCTGTGCATCAGACCGTCGATGCCGGCCGCAAGCAGGCTCTTCGCGTCGTCGAGGTAGTAAACGTGGGCCAAGGCGCGCAGTTGGTGGCGGTGGGCCTCATCAATGATCGCCTGGTAGATTTCCGGTTTCATTTTGGGCACGCGGCCGTAGCTGTCATCAACCCAGATTTTTACGAATGAGGGATGGTGCGCGGCCAATTCGCGAACTTCGGCTCGGGCTTCCTCCGGAGTATCCGGCCGGTTGACGTCCCAGGCTGCGCCAGCCCCGCCGGGAGCTCCGCCTTTGACTCCGAAACCGCGCCCCGCAGTGTAAAAGTGCGCGCCAGGCAATTTTCCCGCCTCTTGTTCGGCTCGCAATTTGTAGATGAGGTCGCGGTCCGTGCCCATTACGGCAATCGTTCCGACTCCGTAAGCGAGCAGGTGCTCGAGCTGGGCTCGAATGTTCTCCTCGGTGTAAGCGTTCGGCGCAGGATCGAGGCCATTAATGGTCTGGCCGACATGGGTGTGGTCATCCACGAGCAGAGGCATGAGAGTCTTGCCGGACACATCGATCTGCTGCACACCGGCAGGAATGCGGATGGCGTTCTTGGCGCCAACCGCCTGAATCATGCCTCCGGAAATCAGCACGGTGGCGTTCTCGATGGGCGCATTGCCGTTGCCATCGATCACGCGCGCACCCACTAGAGCCACTCTTCCCGAACTGGATTGCGCACCGGCTGGAATCGCCAGGATCAACAACCCAAGCAGCGCTTGCTGTAATCGATTCATGCCCAGCCCCGATGCGAATCTGCGTCGCTCTGAGATTAGCACCTAAGGGCAAACTGAGAAAGCCGAAGAGATGCTCCGGCAGGAGTGGCATAATGCCGTCAACCCGTAATCGTCGGCGATACGAGGCCTCAATGAAACGATGGGCGGTCTTGATGCCCGGTCGTGCCCGGCCGTGAATTGACATCTCTGCCCGTCAGGCGTTAGCATCCAAATACCATGGGTCGCCGACATCAGGCGGAAAGCAAACTTGAATTGATGTGTCCGTGCTGTGGTGCGAAACTGACGGTGGACGCACAGCTCGGCAAGGTCCTGTTCCATCAAGCCCCGCCCAAGCAGGAGACTGGCCCCGATTTGAGTGCTGCCGCACAACTCCTTCAGAAGGAAGCTGAACGCCGGGAGGCGGTTTTCCGGCAGAGTGCCGATGACCAGAAGATTCAATCGGAATTGCTGGATCGAAAGTTTAGAGAAGCCTTCGAGAAAACCAAAGACCAACCTACAAATAAGCCTTTGCGGGGTTTCGATTTGGACTAAGGTTTTGTTGTCATGTGATTGACAGCCCTTCTCGCCCATTCGTATAATGGTAGTTTTGGAACTCAGGAGAGAAGAAATCTATGTACGCTATCTTTCGAACAGGCGGAAAGCAATACAAAGCATCACCGGGAGATGTGATTCGAGTAGAACGGGTTGCAGGCGATCCCGGCTCCACCGTTGAATTCAACCACGTGTTCGCCGTACGTAAGGAAAAGCTCACCGTGGGTGCTCCTCTTGTGGAGAACGCCAAGGTTACGGGGAAGCTTCTCGCCCACGACCGCGCCTCCAAGGTGCGGGTATTGAAATACAAGCGCAAGAAGCAATACCGGCGCACCCTAGGTCATCGTCAGCACTTCAGTCAGGTTCTGATACAGGACATCGTTACCGCGTAGGGATCAGAAACCAGGGACAAGGAATTGCACAATGGCACATAAGAAAGGTCAAGGAACGTCCCGTAATGGCCGCGACTCGAACGCCCAACGTTTGGGAGTGAAGCGCTTTGACGGTCAGTTCGTATCCGGCGGGTCGATTTTGGTCCGCCAACGCGGCACGCGTTTGAGGGCAGGTGAAAACGTGGGCCTCGGCAAAGATGACACGCTATTCGCCAAGGTTTCCGGTGTCGTACGCTTCGAAGACAAAGGCCGCCTGGGCCGGTACGTCAGCATTCTGGTTCCCTCAACCAATTAAGGATTAGGAGATCGGATGGGCAAATCGCCGCTCCGGCCTTTGTTCCCTCCCTTATCTAATCTGCTCGCCCCATTTGCCGATCATCGAAATGTTCATCGACGAAGCCAAAATTCACGTGGCCGCCGGGGGAGGAGGAAACGGCTGTGTGGCATTTCGGCGGGAGAAATTTGTCCCCCGCGGCGGGCCCAGCGGCGGCGACGGCGGCCGGGGGGGAGACGTCATTTTCCAGAGTGATGAGCATGTGAATACCCTGTTGAAGTTTCGCTTTAACCCGGAGTTCCGCGCCCCCCGCGGCGGGCATGGCGAAGGCTCCAACCGGCACGGTAAAGACGGTGCGGATTGCACAGTGGCCGTCCCCGTGGGCACGATGGTCTACGACTTGGCGAATGGAGAAAGACTTTGGGATTTTGACGGGCCGGGCCAGAGAGTAGTTGCCGCGCAGGGTGGTCGCGGAGGGCGGGGCAACGCGCGGTTTGCCACATCCACCCATCAGGCGCCACGCCGGGCGGAACCGGGCACGCCGGGCGAAGTGCGCGATCTTCGTCTCGAACTGAAATTGCTCGCAGACGTTGGACTGGTGGGCTTCCCGAACGTTGGCAAATCTACCTTGATCTCACGGCTCAGCGCGGCGCGCCCGCGCATTGCGAATTACCCCTTTACCACCCTGGCCCCATGCCTGGGAGTGGTTGGACTCGGTGACGATCGGTCCTTCGTCATGGCAGATATCCCGGGCCTCATCGCCGGGGCGCACGAAGGCAAGGGCCTGGGAATTCGCTTCCTTCGGCACGTCGAGCGCACACGTTTGCTGCTCCACCTGATTGATGTGGCTGAGGATTCCGGGCGCGACCCGGTGGAGGATTACGATGTCATACTGAATGAGCTGAAAAGTTTCAGCGCCGCTGTGGCCGCCAAGCCCATGCTGCTCGCGGCCTCGCGCATCGACGCGGTGGGTGAAAGTGATCGCCTCGTGCGCCTGCGAGAATTCTGCGCCGCCCGCGGACTGAGTTTGCAGGAGATTTCCTCCGTCACCGGCGCCGGGCTGGAGCAATTGAAAGAGGCCATTTGGACAAGGCTGGAAGAAATTCCGAAACCGGGAAACAGGGAGATCGGGTGAACATTGCAATATTCGGCGGAACGTTTGATCCCATTCATGCCGGGCATTTGGCGGCGGCGAGGGCAGCGCTGGGGCACTTTCACCTTGATCAAATGCTCTTCATTCCCACGGGCAATCCTCCCCACAAAATTCATGACCACCTGACGGATTACGCGCAGCGTTTTGCTATGGTGGCTTTAGCCTGCACCGGCGAGCCGCGCTTTATCCCCTCCACCATTGAGGCTCCCACGGCTGATAGCTCGCCCCACTATTCCATCAAGACGGTGCGCGCGGTGCGGCGAAGGCTGCGCCAACACGATCGATTGTTTTTTCTGGTGGGGGCGGACGCCTTTCTTGATCTGCCTCACTGGAGGGAATTCCGGCGCCTGCTCGATTCGGTGGAATTTATTGTCGTGTCGAGGCCCGGCTTCGACGTTAACGCACTTCGTCAGGTCCCCCCTCCTGACTTGCTGCCGGCGCGGCGGCTTCCCCAAGAGGCAGGTACTCTTCGCCTGCGCCACGGCGCCGTTCACCTGTTGCACGACGTAGACGCCGCCGTGGCTTCGCGGGACATTCGACGGTTAGTTCGCGCCCGAAAATCCATCTCTGGCCTTGTTCCGAAGCTTGTGGAAGAATACATTTTGAAGGAAGGGTTATACACTGGCGGTTCACCCGCGAAACGCTTACAACGATGACGCCGCAACTTCGCGAAGCGATCCATGCCGCGCAGGATCGCAAGGCTTTGGACATGCGACTCCTTGACATGGAGACGGTCTGTTCATTTACCAGCAATTTTCTGATTTGCACCGGCACCTCCACACGTCATACGCAGGCCATTTGTGATGGCATTCTGGAAAGGCTGAAAAAGTCAGGGTGTGCCCCCACCCACGTGGAGGGATATTCGAAAGCGGAGTGGATTCTGGTGGATTATCTTCACTTTATCGTCCACATATTTGTCGAGCGCGCCAGGGAGTTCTATGACCTCGAGCGCCTCTGGAAAAACGCGCCAAGAATTTCGATCAGTGACAGAGATGAAGTGTAGGATTGTTTCGCCAGGGAGTGGGGCGGCTGACAGGAACCCATCCTCTTCAATCAGAATCAAATCCTGCCGGCGCTGATTCGTGGAATCGCGAATTGATGCGATGCGCATTCGAATTCTCTGGGAGGGCAAAACCAAGGATTTGCGCCTGCGGGCAATTCAGCAGGATCTCGCCGAGCGCATCGGTCATTTCACCGCCTTGAGCGTGGAGGAACTCCCGGTCCTGCGTGGAGCCGGGCGCGCCCGCCAGCCCGGTTTAACATCTGCGGAGCGTGGGCTGCTCGAGAAACTGCGCGGGGCAACTAAGGTTCTTCTGGATGAGCGCGGGCTCGAGCGGAGTTCGCACGAGTTCGCGCAATGGCTGGGCCGGGAAGCCCTGCGGGGAACGCGAGAGCTGGCTTTCCTGGTGGGCGGGACGGAGGGCTTTTCTTCGGCATTTCGATCTGAGGCTGACCACCTGAT
>JASHTZ010000287.1 GCA_030040295.1 Terriglobia bacterium
GACAAAACAGGGGAATTTCAAGCGGATTACGCCCTGATCAGCCTTCTGCCGGGTGTTACGCCTGACCGGCATATTATGGTTCTTGCTGGGATCACTACTTTGGGAACGCAAGCTGCCGCAGAGTTTGCCACCTCACCGGCACACATGGCGGTTTTGGAAAAAATGCGCCACGCTTCCAACCCAGTTCGCTCACCTTATTTTCAAGCCCTGCTTGAAGTCTTAATCCGAAACGGAGCCGTCGCTCAGATTAACTGTCTATTAACGCGGGAACTGGGGAACAAGTAAGGATTCATCTTCACCACTCGGCCACCGACCCGTCCGCGTGGTAAGCCCTCTGGGCAAGGATTTCCTGCGCGAAGGGGTGCTTGCGGGCCTCAGCTTCGTTGATTTCAAGGCCCCAGCCGGGTTTGTCGAGGGGTAACCAATAGCCATTTTCCGATTTCAGGCCCGTCTGGACGACGTCAAATCGCCAGGGAACGTCTCCGGCCATGTCTTCCTGAATCAGAAAATTCGGCGTTGCCAGGTCGAAGTGCAAAGCCACGACGTTGGCCACGGGACCATTGGGATTGTGCGGGGCGATTCCCATTAAATACGTTTCTCCCATGGAGGCAATCCTGCGGGCTTCAAGCAATCCACCGCAATGGCAAATGTCGGGCTGCAAAACGTGGCAGGCCTGCAGCTCGCAAACGCGGCGGAAGTCCCAGCGCGTGGCCAGCCGCTCTCCAGTGGCGATGGGCGTTCGCACGCTACGCCGCACTTCCAGCAGCGCGTCGGGTTGCTCCGGCGGCACAGGCTCTTCGCAGAAGAACGGATGGAACTCCTCCACGGCGCGGATGTATTCGATGGCTTGCCCGGTGGTGGTGCGGCCGTGGAAATCGATCATGATGTCCACGCCATCGCCCAATGCCTCTCGCAATTTGCCCATCAGCCGGGCGAAATGCCGGACGGCGGGGAGCCCCATCAGCGGTTCGGAAATCGGGACGGTAACCACCTTCATCGCCTGGTAGCCTTTAGACCGAATTTCCTGGGCGCGATCGAGGAGCGGTTCGACGGTGGCCGTTTCATACACCGCCTTCATTTCACCCATGCCCAGGTGCGTATACATCCTCACTTTGTCGCGAACGCGGCCGCCCAGCAGTTGATAAACGGGAACTCCCAGCGATTTTCCCTGTATGTCCCAGCACGCCTGCTCGATCGCGGACATCGCGGTGGTCCCAATAATTCCCAGCCGCCAAAATGAGTGGCGATACATGATCTGCCACAGGAATTCAATGCGCGTGGGGTCGTGACCCAGCACGAGGGGCTTGAAGTCCTCCACGCAGCCGACCACCGCGCGCGTCTTCCATTCCAGCGTCCCTTCGCCCCAGCCGTAAAGGCCGGGAACATCCGTCTCAACCTTTACGAAGACCCAATTGCGCAACTGCGCGTTCACCACAAGCGTTTTGATATCGGTGATTCGCATCGATGAAATCTCTCCATGTCTTGCGGGCGGAATTACGTCGCAGGCGTTCCAAGGGACGAACAGAACGCCACCGGGTTCTCAAGAGTATAATCGAGTCTTGGCTTCTGTGAAGGTGGACGTCTTGGTAAAATTCCTGCTTTGGTGCATTCTATTGTTTCTGTGCTGGCCACTCGCCATTCTGGCGTTGGTGCTCTATCCGGTGGTATGGCTTCTGTTGCTGCCATTCCGCCTGGTGGGAATCGCCGTGGAAGGCGTGTTCGAGTTGTTGCGAGCATTGATTACGCTGCCGGCGCGCATTCTCCGCGGACCTCGCCACGCCTGAAGCCGGAGGGCTATTGCTGCGGCTGGGCTTTCGGTTTTGGAGGCGGTGGCAATGTGCTGAGGAGTAGTTTTGCTGCCTTGAACCCGTAGCTGTCCTGCTTGAGCCCCGAGGGCGGTGGATTCTGGCTCAATTCTGTTCGCAGCGCCTGAACACGCTCTGCCGGAAGAGGATGGTTCATTAACAACGTCTGCACGAGGGAGGGATTTCCGGTGAAATTGCTCAGACGATTGAGCGCGAGAACCAATCCTTCCGGATCATAACCGGCTCGGATGGCGTTGTAGATGCCGAGCATATCCGCTTCGGATTCTTCCTCCCTGCTGAATTTTCGGTCAACAAAGAGCAGGATGGGCCCGCCGTATTTTTGCAGAATATCGACGATCTGCTGGTTGTCGAGCATCCCCGCCTGCTTGAGTTGCTTCATTCCCTGATCGAGCCAATAATCGCGCGCCACGTTGCTCATGCTGTGATAGGCCACAACGTGTCCGACCTCATGCGCCAAAACGCCAGCTAATTCGCTTTCATTCTGAACGAAGTCCAGAAGTCCGCGATGGACATAAATATAGCCACCGGGCAGTGAGAACGCATTCACCACGTCGGTATTCACGATTTTGAAGGTGTAATGAAGTTGCGGACGTCGAGAAGCCTGGGCCACTTTTTGTCCAAGGCCGTTGAGATAGGCCGTCAGCAGTGATTGATCGAGAATCGGCATTTGCTTTTCAGTCTCAGTCGCGGCTTGGCGGCCGAGGGCCATTTCCTGCTCATCCGTGAAGGGGTCGTAAAAAGGCTTGGCGGGCGTCGGTTCTACGCCTTGCAGTGGCACGCTGATAAAGATCAGCGCCGCCAACCCCACGCCCGCGCCATTGATCATTTTCCGAAGCGAACGGTTCGTCTTCATCACGCTACCTTCCCTGTCGTCGGGTCGAAGGCAACCCTCAGCCCGCGCCTTAATGCGATATTGCCGATCCAGGAAGCTCGCGCCGCCTCAAATCCGACGTGAATGTTGGCGTTGGGAGATTTGCGCGTGCGCATGCAATCCAGGAAATTCATTACGTTGTCCTGAGTGCCGTCGTGTTCTGAGCGCACGAAGATCTCCGGTTCCGGCACCAACCAGCCCGGCACCGGGGAGACGCCTTCCGGATAAACAGCCAGGTGCGACCGGTCAACCTTCAGCGTCGCATCGCTGCCGCAAAACATCACGCCGCCGTCTTCCACGCTGCTGTTGATCGATCCGGTGAAGGTGACCATGAAATTTCCCGGGTATTCGTAGCAAGCTGTGACGGTGTCGGGGCATTGCCAGTCCATTGCGTAGAGGTCGCCCACGCTTGTCGCCGTTTTGGGTGCAGGTTGGTCCATATACCATTGGATCACGTCAATCCAGTGGGTCAACAAATCGCAGAGAATCCCCCCGCCGAAATCCCAATACCAACGCCAGCGCCGGTATTTCTCCTCGGTGAATGGCTGGTCGGGCGCGTCACCCAGGAAGCTTTTCCAGTCCAGCTCAGCCTGATCGATTTTGGGCAGGTCCTTTTTCGCGGCGTATCTTTGATACCACCAGGTGTGGACCATCGTGATTCTTCCCAGTTTGCCGGAAGCGACGATTTCCTTTCCCATCTTCCAATGGTCCCAACTGCGCTGTTGTGTGCCGGTTTGAACCACGGACTTGCTGTTGTCGACGGCGCGCACCATTTCCAAACCTTCTTCGATCGAATGCATGATGGGCTTTTCAACGTAGGCATCCTTGCCGGCGCTTACCGCGTCAATCAGCATCTGCTTGTGCCAGTGGTCGGGGCTGCCGATCAGCACGGCGTCAATATCCTTGCGGTCGAGGACTTCGTGATAATTTGTATAGGACTGGGCTTGCGCACCCGCGACTTTCAGGGCTTCAGCGCGCGCGGGTCCGTAAATATCGCAAATCGCCACGACATCCACATCGGGCGACTTTTTGAAGAATTCCAACACGTATCTCGCCCGATGGCCGCTTCCCAGCACGGCCAGGCGAATGCGGTCATTCGCACCCAGCACGCGCGAAGGCGTGAGGCCTCCCAGGACAGCGGCACCGGCAATCGCCGTGTCCTTTAAAAATTCCCGCCGCGTCACTTCCGTTTTCTTTTCCATGATGACCTTCTCCTTCCAATGAGAGGATGATTGAGTCGCATCCACAGGTCTTAATGGTGGCGCTTCTCCTTGCCGTTCATGAACTGAAGCTTGCCTCCTGATGTCAGGCGTGTGCGCTAGTTCGCCCGCCGGGTAGCCTTTCGGTCCCACCGGTGCTTGCGCAATTGCGCGTGGAGTTCCGCGGGCAGCTGGCCCTGCTCACTGGCCCCCATGCTCCGCTCAACATTTCTCACCTTGCGCATGCCGGGAATGACGGTGCTGACATTCCGGTTGTTGAGGATAAAACGCAATGCCACTTCCGGCATGGTCATTCCGGCAGGAATGACGGGCTTCAGCCGGTCAGCGTGCTCAACGCAGTCCTTGAGATTCTGCGCGACAAACCGTGTGTTGCGCCAGTCTCCTTCGGGCCACTTACTTTGCATCGTGAGTGTGCCCGTGAGCGTCCCCTGGTCCAGCGGGCAGCGAGCGATGATCGCTACGTCGTGGGCGGCGCAGGCAGGGAATAGTTCGTCCTCCGGGTTCTGGTCAAACACGTTGTAAATCACCTGTACGGAGTCAATCAACCCCGAGCGGACCGCGCGCACGCCATTCCAAGGCTCCCAGCGGTTCAAACTGATGCCTACAGCTTGAAACAATCCTTGCCGGCGCAGCTCCTCGACCTTCTTTATCCAACGTTCATCGTCCATCCACGCGTCCGACCAGGTGTGGAACTGAATCAGGTCGCAACTTTCCATGCCCAGATTTTCCAGACTGATGCGAAGATACTGCTCGATATGGCTGGGAGGGAAGCAGTCGTCAAGTGTGAACTCCGGATACGCCGGCCAAATCATATTCTTGGGAGGAATTTTGGTTGCCACATAGAGTTTTTTCGCGGAATTGCGGCGCACCAATTCTCCCAGCAGCTTTTCGCTGTGGCCGAAGCCGTAATGCCAGGCGGTGTCAAAGAAATTGCAGCCCAAATCAACGGCGCGTTGAAGTGATTCCCGGGATTCGCTGTCGCTGGATCCCGTCCAGCTCGCCATTCCCCACATTCCATAACCGATTTCACTTACCATCCAGCCGGTGCGGCCGAAGCGGCGGTAATTCATCAGCGCGTCTCACTTTTATTGCGACCACGGAGTGGGCGTGCGGTCCCATCGATGCTTTCGCAATTCCGTGTGCAGATCAACCGGCAAAGGGCCGCGGTTTGCGGCGAAGACGTTCGCCTCCACGTTTGCCACCTTGCGCATGCCGGGGATGATGGTGCTCACCGTGGGGTTGTTCAGAATGAATCGCAGCGCCATTTGCGGCATGTTCATGCCCGGAGGAATTACCGGGCGCAGGGCCTCCGCGTGCTGCACGCTGGCCTTGAGGTTTTCCGGCACGAAGTAAGTGCTGCGCCAATCGTCCGCAGGCCATTTACTGTCAAGGGTCAGACTGCCGGTCAAAGTGCCCTCGTCAAATGGAACCCGCGCGATAACCGCCACGTCCATTGCGGCGCATGCCGGGAAGAGCCGGTCTTCCGGGTTCTGGTCAAAGATATTGTAGATCACCTGCACGGCGTCGATCAGGCCGGCCTCAACTGCGCGCACGCCATTCCACGGCTCCCAGCGGTTGATGCTGATGCCCACGGCGTGAATGAGTCCGCGCGCGCGAAGGTCGTCGATTTTCTTAACCCACCGGTCATCTTCCAGCCAGCCGTCCTCCCAGGTGTGAAATTGGATCAGATCAATGCTTTCGAGCCCCAGATTCTTGAGGCTGGAATGGACGTATTGATCAATGTGCTCGGGAGGGAAGCAGTCCTCAAGTTTGAATTCGCGGCGGCTGGGCCAACGGAAGTTCTTGGGCGGAATCTTAGTTGCCGTATAGAGTTTCTGCCCGGCGTTTTGCCGAACCAGCCAGCCCAATAACTTCTCGCTGCGGCCGCTTCCGTAGGCCCAAGCCGTGTCAAAGAAATTGCAGCCCAGATCGACGGCACGTTGCAGGGATAATTTCGACTCAGCATCGTCGGACCCGTTCCAGCCGCCCATACCCCACATGCCGTAACCGAGCTCGCTGACCTTCCAGCCCGTGCGTCCGAATCTGCGCTGACTCATGCCGAATTTTCCCTCGCATCGCCAGGTTCGTGCGTTGCGGCAGACCCGCAGGGCACGTCCGCCCCCGAGACTCTAGCAGAATTGAGCACCAGACTTAAAGGTCAACGAATCTGAACTCTCGCCATACGTGATATAGTCAACAAGGGACGAACAAGAGAATCTGGCGCGAGTCATCGTGCTGGCGGAGCCGTTTACCTCGGCCCGCGACAAATCATGAAGCATACATCGAATCCTCAGCCATCGGGGGATAACTGGGCTGTCCTGTTGTTGGCGCACGGAGCGCCAGATCAGCTTTCGGACATTCCTCAGTTCTTGCTGAACGTGCGCGGCGGGCGTCCATTGCCCGAACCGATAACAAAGGAGATCACCCGTCGCTACTCCCTGATTGGCGGCGGATCTCCGCTGTTGCGCTTTACCACCTTGCAGGCGGAGGGCCTCGCGCAATTAATCTCTCACCCTGTTTATGTGGGCATGAGAAACTGGAAGCCATCTATTGCCGACGCGGTTCATCAGCTTTCGGATGATGGCGTCCAACGCCTCGTGGCTGTGTGCATGGCGCCGCAAAATTCCCTCACCAGCATTGGGCTTTATCGCAAATCCTTGATGGAAGCCGTGGAAAAGATTCATCGCGGCCTGGCCGTGGAATTCGTGGAGAGCTGGCACGACCATCCGGGATTGATCCAGGCGTTTTGCGAGCGCGCGACGGCGGCGATTGAGGCCGCGAAAAACGAAACCGGCGGCGACGTTCCCATCATTTTCACCGCCCACAGCGTGCCGGAACGAACCATTGCCGACGGCGATCCCTACGAGCGCCAGGTGCGGGAAACCGCCGCCCTCGTGGCGGCCGGAATCGGCCTAACCGATTATCGCGTGGCGTTTCAAAGCCAGGGAATGACGTCCGAAAAGTGGCTGGGCCCGACCGTGGAATCGCAAATCGATGAACTCATCACTGCCGGCGTGAAGCATGTGCTGCTGATTCCTGTGGGATTTGTCTGCGATCACGTCGAAATTCTTTACGACATCGATATTCATTTTCGCGATTACGGGAAGGCACGCGGTGTGGCAGTGCGGCGGTCGGAATCCCTGAACGCCGGCCCCAAGTTCCTCTTGGCACTGGCCGACCTGGTAACCGCGCGGGCTGCCGGCATGGATGAAAAGTTATGAATTTGCGCTAGTAATCGATGATATGGTGGTTCCAGCAGGAATAAAGAAAAATCCAACTTTTCAGAATGGCCGAACCGGCAAAAATCCGCAGAGTGGTCGTTATTGGAGGAGGCGTTTCAGGTCTTGCAGCGGCCCACACGCTGGCGCGCGCGCGGCGAGCGGGCGCTCCCATTGAAGAGGTTCTGATTGAATCCAATCCCTGGCTGGGCGGAGTGGTTCGCTCGGAGACGGTAGACGGATTCCTGGTGGAAGCCGGCCCCGACAGTTTCCTTGCCGAGAAGCCCGAAGCGGCGGCCATGGCTCGCGAGCTGGGGCTGGGCGACGACCTGATGGGCTCGAACGACCACGCGCGCCGCACCTACATTCTTCATCAAAAGCGACTGGTGCCGCTCCCTGACGGCTTGATGTTCCTGGTGCCTACGCGCTTCTGGCCCATGCTCACCACCGATCTGCTGCCGTGGAGCGCGAAATTGAAAGCCGCAGGTGAAATGTTTTCCTCTCCGCCCCCCATTGAGAAAGAGGACGAATCGGTTGCGAGCTTTGTGAAGCGCCATTTCGGCCAAGCGATGGTGGATAACATCGCCGACCCCTTGCTGGCGGGAGTCTACGGCGGAGATTCCGAGGCGCTCAGCATGCGCTCCGTGCTGCCGCGATTTTGGGAAATGGAGCGCAAGCACGGCAGCCTGACGCGCGCTACGCTGGAATCCGTGCGCCAGCGTCGCACCGACGGCGGAAGGAACTCAGCGGGCTCGGGCGGGGGCAATTCTCAATCCGGCAAATTGCCGCTCTTTATGACCCTCAAGGGCGGCCTGCAACAACTGACCCAAAAGCTCGCGGCGGAGGTGGAGAAGTACCGCGTTTTCCTGGGCCGCAAGGTGCTGACGCTGGAGTTTGCTCCCGGCGGCCCGGGAGGATTGGGAGATTCCTGCTCGCGCCGCTTCCTGATCAATTGCGAACATTACAAAGCGCACGATGCGGACGCCGTAATTCTCGCCCTGCCGGCTCGCCCTGCCAGCGGAATGATCGCGCCGCTCGACCATCGCCTGAGCGAATTGCTTGAGGGCATCCCCTATAGTTCGTCGATGACCGTCTCGCTCGGGTTTGATGAAAAGGTTCGCGCCGCGCTTCCGCCGGGCTTTGGGTTTCTAGTGCCGCGCAAGGAGCAGCGGCGAATGCTCGCCTGCACATTCGTCCACACCAAGTTTGACCATCGCGCCCCGGAAGGGAAGGCTCTGCTGCGGTGCTTCCTGGGCGGAACGCGCGATCCGGATATCCTCCAGATGTTCGACGAAGCAGTCCTGGAAGGCGTTCGCCACGAATTGAAAGCGATATTGAATATCACGGTCGAGCCGCTTTTCTACCGCATCCACGAATGGCCGGATTCCATGGCGCAGTACGCCGTGGGACACAAGGCGCGCGTGGGTGCAATCGAGGAGAGGCTGCTCGACCTCCCGGGAATTTATCTTGCCGGAAACGCCTATTCGGGAATCGGTATCTCCGACTGCATCCGAACCGGAAAAAGCGCCGCCGAGAAGGCCCTGGATTTCGTCGCCGCCGGGTGGCGCGGAACGCAGAAAGCGGACGATGCTAAACAATAGGGACAGCTTGTGTCTTTCGTGGATGGGGCAACAGCATCGCGCTATTTTAGTACCACTCAGGTAATCCTGGTCTTCGTCAACCTTCATTCAATGGCACGGTCATAGGAAACGCCCAGCTTTACTGTGTGCCATCCAAATTTTTACCTTCAATCATCAGACAAACAATCGTTCCTGACGTTCAATCTGGAAATCGGCATCGATGATTTCCAAGATAGCGCATGCTGGGATTTGCCCAAGCTCTTTTGGCTCGACCTTGTGCAGTCCTCCGCCGTAAACCCGCCCTTTGGAAATCACTTGACTTGGCTTAATCCGTCTCAGCGCTTCGAACACCCTTGCTTGGAGGGCTGGCTGCCCATTTAGAGCGTTACGCAGGCGGCCTTGGGGGTAGAGCATCAAGTAGACATTGCGTGCTGTGGCTTGGGAGCGGTTCCAGAGAAACCGGATGGGATGCTTGCCGTCGTTGGCACGGCCCATGTAGGTGCAGAGGAACGGGGCCGGGGGGCGCTGTTCCTGCGAATACCACGGCGCGCGGCGGCTGGCAAGGTACGTCGCGTGGATATTCTGCTCGCGTCCTTGCCGGAGATATTCGTAGAACCGAGGCCAGGCGGCGTGGATGCGTTCTTCTGGCTCGCTGCAATCCAGCAAATAAAGGCGCGGCCAAACATTCGGGGCGCCGTTGGGAAGGGCTTCGATGACGTCTCCGGTCAGGTGGCGCGGACCCGGCAAAATGGGTTTCAGGAATTGCGGCGGCAAATCAAGCTCACGGGCACGCTCTTCCGTGAGCACAAAAAAGCTGTTGGCTCCGGTGGCGAGTCCGCGCTTGATTGCAAAAAGATCACCTAGGGTCAACTCGCCGTGTTCATTTTTCTTGCTGCCACCGGGAAACTGCGTCCATTTGTTTGAGGCGCGCAGGGTTCCGATCGATAGCATGGCTTCCTTCTCAGGCAGTTCAATGGAACCGCCGAAGGAGAATCGCGCGGCGTGACTTGGCGGAGGCGGCTGCTTGCGAAAGACCA
>JASHTZ010000288.1 GCA_030040295.1 Terriglobia bacterium
CGGCCGCGCAGAGTATTCCGCTGGTCCTGGGAATCCGGGAAGTGGCCCGAGGAGGGTATGACCGCATCATCGCCCAAGAAAAGTCCGCCGGTGACGGGAAACCAGGCATTCCCAACCTCATAGGAATAGCTCAGAAAACCCGAGAATCCGTGCGATTCCGGCAGCTCCAGCTTTCCCTCGGCTCCATAGATGATGGCCTTGCGAAAAGCGATGGGGAAGCTGATGGTGGTGTTATCAATCTGATCGTCGTCGGCGTAATTGTTCACAAACCGCTCGAAATAGTCGGCGTCGAGCTTAAACTTCTTTTGGAAAGCCTTCGTCAATCCCGCCTCCAGGTAGTTTCCCACCGAGGGCTGCACGGGCAATTCGAGAGAAATCGTGTCGAGCGTCGTTGCCGCGGTGGAACTCGAGAGCAGGATATTTTCAAACGACGGCGTCTGAAATATGCGGTCGTAGGAAGCGTGCAGCACCAGCCCGGAGGAGCGAAAATAGCGCGAAATCGCCACCCGCGGGCTCACCGCCTGCCGGTTCAGCAGGAGCTGGTAGTGGTCCCAGCGGATACCCGCGTTCAGAACCCAGTCGCCGAAGCGAACCTGGTCCTGCACAAACACCGCCTGTTCCAGATCCGGGCGATGCGCCACAAAAGCGAAGTTGAGCGGTGTGCTGGGGTCGAATTGCGTGTCATCGGTAATCAGATAGCTGAAATTTTCGTGCAGGAACATGTTGTCGGATTCCACGCCGGCCTTGATTTCGTGCCGGCCATGGCTCACGGTGATGGCGCCTTTGAAGTATGCTTCGTTGAACCAATTGTGCTGAAAGACCTCAATGGGTGTGGAATAGACATTGGAATAGAAATGGTTGGCGTTGTCTCTCACCATCGCGTGGAAATCACCAATCGCATCGGAAGAAAACGAGTGCTGGTAAGAGAGGATTCCCATCGTTTCAAAGTTGTTGGCATTTTGAAGCTGCGATTCGGGCGGCAGAGAGGAGTCGTATGGATCAGGATGCGGAGCTTCCTGAACCTGCTCGTTGGGAAGTTCGTAGCGTGAAAGCTCGTGCCGCAGGGTGAAGTTCAGCCGGTCCTTTGAGGTCAATTCGCGCTCGTAATGACCCGAGAAATCCCCCACGGTACCCGTGTTGGCGTAATTCTCCGGAACTACGGGATTGAGATAATGGCTGGTCATGTCACCGCTGGCGCTGAGGCCAAATGTGTTCTTCCCCCAAAGATACTGCCCTTCCCCAAAGCCTCCCAAAGTATCAAAGCTGCCGCCGGATAGAACGGCTTGGCCATGAAAGCCCGGCTGCGAGTCTTCCATGGTGTTCAGCTCAACCACGCCGCCCATCTTGCGCCCGTATTCGGCGGGAATGCCGGCGGTGTAGATGCTCATCGATTGCACATCGTCGGCCTCGATCTCCGGCCCAAAGCTGGGCGAGCGATTGTCCGTTAGAGGAATGCCATCCACCACGAACTGCGTTTGATACTCCGAGCCGCGCGGGTGCAGGACTGCATTGCCCTCGTAGAGCCATCCCGGCTGCGAATTCACCAGGTCCTGGATCGACCGGCCAGGGATCGAGCTGAGCCGATGCTGGATGAAGTCAGAACCAACATGGTCAACCGAACCCGCTTGATCAGGATCGATGAGTGTGTTGGCCGCACTCACTTTGACGGATTGATTCAGACTTGACAGCCCGAGTTGAATGGCCACGGCCAGCGGAATCGAGGAGCGGATTTCAACGGGTGAGGAAGCGAGCGCAAATCCTGCCCGACGAACTTCCAGACGATAGATGCCAAAGGGCAGGTTCTGCAAATCCAGCCGGCCATCGTCGTTGGTGGTCAGGGAGGCATGATAGTCGTTCGCCTGACTGGCAACCTGGACGGAGGCTTTCACGCCTCGCCCCGACGGGTCCGTAACGGCCAAGCGGAGTTCGCCGGAATTGGCTTGGCCAAACATCGTTGAAGCGCAAAAGAGTGTGATTGCCGCGAGTTTTTTCATCGATAGCAGAAGCCTGTGAATGTCTGGGTCTGACCGCGTGGTCGCGAGCGTTCCCCAGGCGCGTTGATAGGATAGCACCTCATGAATACTTGATGGGCGGAAGAAGCATTTCGTTGGATAATGGGTAAAGATGAATTCCGTAGGGGCAGGGCTTGCCCCTGCCCTTCATCCCAGCGACATCGGGCAATGCGCCCGCGACCCGTCGCCTGAAGGCTATGGGCCGCAGGGCGAGGGGTGTCCCTACGCCGAAATTTCAAATTGACCCACTACGCTGCCCCGATTGACTTGCCCCATGCGTGTTCCTATACTGAATTTGTCTGTTTCCGGCGGGTCCCGCGAAAGGAGCCACTATGGCGGCGCTCAGTGACGAGGCAATTCATCAGGGACTGGCAAAACTCCAAGGCTGGTCCTATCAAGGCAAAGAACTCCGCAAGAAATTCAATTTCAAATCTTTTATGCCCGGCATCGACTTTGTAAATAAGATCGCTCCGGCTGCGGAAGCCGCCGGGCACCATCCCGACATCACCATCAATTACAACGTGGTGGGCATAAGCCTTTCCACGCACAGCGAAGGCGGTGTGACCAACAAGGACTTTGACTTGGCCGGCAAGATCGATTCACTCCGTTCATCACTCCCTTAGTCTGTTTCGCTTGCCAAATTTTTCAGAATCGGGAACCAGAACGAATATCTGAAATTCATCCAGCCCCCACGTTTCCGAAAGGTCTGTGTCCATTCGATGGGCAAGGCATTCATCTTGCTCCGAGGACCAAAATCTGAATAGAATCCAGATTGCGCCTATGGCTACTTTCATGCAGTGGATTCACTTAATGGCCGCCGTGGTAGCCCTGGGGGGAATGGGGTTTTTGCTTCTGATCCTGATTCCCTCGTTGGAAGTGCTGAGCGCGGAACAGCGCGCGGCCCTTTCCAGCGCCGTGGCCGGCCGATTCCGCTGGGCAATCTGGAGCGCCATCGCTCTTCTCCTGCTCTCCGGCATCTACAACACGCGGTATTATTTCCGCGAGGTTCCGTGGGGCCGCGCGTGGGAATTTCTCGCGGCCAAAATCATTCTGTCCTTCCTTCTCTTCGCAATCGTCCTGGGCCTATCCATTCCTTTCCGATTATTCGAGCCGTTGCGAGTCCGCCGCCGGCAATGGCTTTTGGCAGCCTTCATTATGGGAGTGATTGTGGTGCTGATTTCCGCTTATTTGCGGAGAGGATAGGTGAGAGGGTTCCGTTTACTGATGAAGTACGGCTGCTTTGAAGGTGCCGCGCTGGCTGTCGATTTTCTTTTGCAGCATATTAATAGAGTATATAAGCTGCTCCGGCCGGGGCGGGCACCCCGGAACGTAAACGTCCACGGGAATGAACTGGTTGATGCCCTGCACGATGGCGTAGTTGTTGAAGACGCCGCCGGAAGTTGCGCACGCACCCATCGAAATCACCCACTTGGGCTCCGGCATCTGCGCGTAGAGCTTCTGAATGACTGGAACCATCTTCTGGGCAACGCGTCCGGCGATGATCATTAAATCCGCCTGGCGCGGCGAGCCACGGAAGACCTCCGCGCCGAATCGCGCCAGATCGAAGCGCGACGCTCCCGCCGACATCATCTCGATGGCGCAGCACGCCAGGCCGAAACTCATCGGCCAAATCGAGGACCGTCGAGCCCAGTTCACCGCCTGGTCGAGCTTGGTGAAAATAAGGCCATCGAATCCGGATTGCTGATCGGTAAAAGTTGGCACGCCCATCGCATTCATATTATCTCACTCCGCGTCCGATTCCACAACTTTCAGGTAGCGAGGTCAGTTAGGAGTTCTGTAGCAGCGGTCTATCGACCGTCGCAGGGCCCTGCAGCGCCAGATGACTGACAAAACCGTACAATGCGACGCTCGTAGAGCGCCGCTACAGCCCATTGCGTCGACTTTGTTGCGAGAGGCAGCCCCAAAATTCCAACTGAGACACCGGCGACGTAATTCGTACCACACCCGAATCCGGCGGCCCTCAGAAATGGTTAAGGGCGCAGCAGAATCTTGCCGAAGAATTCCCTTCCCTCCATTTTCCGCTGCGCGGCGGCCGCTTCCTTCAATGGAAACACGGAATCAATCACGGCTCGTAATTTGCGCTGGCCGATGAATTTCAGGGCTTCCACCAATTCCGCCTTTCCTCCCATAAATGAGCCGAGAATCGTCCTTTGGCGCGCGAAGAGTCCCTGGCCGTTCAATTTCAAATCCGCTCCGGTGGTCATTCCGCAGGTCACCAGGCGGCCGTAAGTAGCGAGCGAGTCAAAGCAGGCTTCCCAGACCGCCGCGCCCACGTGATCCAACACCACATCCACTCCGCGCTTGTCAGTAAGGCGCTTTACCTCACCTGCAATCGACTGCCTCGCGTGGTTTATCACTTCGTCCGCGCCCAACTCACGAGCTTTCTCCAGCTTCCAGTCCGCGCCTGCGGTGGCAATCACGCGGGCGTTCACCAGCTTGGCGATCTGGATTGCCGCGCTGCCCACGCCCGAACCCGCACCGATGACCAGCACGTCCTCGCCCGGCTTCAACTGCGCGCGCGTAAAGAGCATGTGCCAGGCGGTGAGAAAAACCAGGGGTACGGCGGCGGCTTCATCAAAGCTCAAATCACCGGGAATGGAGAGCACGTTCACTTCCGGAACCTTGACGTATTCGGCGTACCCGCCCTGCGTGAATACGCCCAAGACCGTGAATTGGCGGCAGGCGCTATCCATTCCGCGGAAGCACATCTCGCACTGGCCGCAACCGATTCCCGGGCAGACGAGGACACGGTCTCCGGGCCTGACGCGCGTGGCGAGCGAACCTGCTTCCGCCACCTCACCGGAAACGTCACTGCCCACGATGTGCGGCATCTCGAGCTTCCAGCCCGGCACGCCGCCGCGCAACCAGACGTCCAGATGGTTCAGCGCGCAAGCCTTCACTTTTACCAACACTTCGTTGGCCAGAATCTTCGGCACCGGCGCGTCCTCGTAATTCAGAACATCCAATCCGCCGTGCTGGTGAAATCGTACAGCTTTCATGCCCTACCCCTCCTGTCGAGAACCGGCGGAAATCATCATTCGCACCGGTATCCAAGTAAAGCACAAACTGCAGCCATCTGCCTTGCTCACGCCACGACAGTAAATCAAATCCTCAGCCGGCCCAAGCGAATTTTCGTTCGCGCCACGGGCGGAAGTGTGGAGTGCGCCGCAGGGCACAATCCCCTTCCATCGGGGCGGGATACACGGTGTTATAATCGCCCGGCCCGCCTGACCTCCGCGGGCGCTGGACAAAGCAATTTAATAATTCCGGCAGGGGAAAATCCGTCTGTCAAGAAAGGGCAATTCTTTATGCGGCTTTTACTTAAGTTCAATCTTCTTCTGGTCGTGGTATTCGGTGTGAGCATCGCCATCACGGCGTATGTCGAGCACGCTTTTCTGGAGCAAAACGCTCACGACCAGGTGATTCAACAGGCACGGCTGATGATGGGTGCTGCGGGAGGCATGCGGACTTACACCTCGAAGCAGGTGGGGCCGTTGCTCGCCGCGTCGGAGAACCAATCCACCCCTTTCCCGCCTCAACGCGTTCCGGCATATTCCGCCACGGAGGTTTTCAACTATCTGCGCAAGGATTATCCCGCCTATACGTACAAAGAGGCCACCTTGAATCCCACCAATCTACGCGATCGGGCGGAGGATTGGGAGGCTGATCTGGTGCAGGAATTCCGGAATCATCCCGAATTGAAGGAGCTTTCCGGAGAGCGCGAGACGCTCGAAGGAGAGTCGCTTTATCTGGCGCGGCCGATTGCCGCGGCGCCCGAATGCTTGAGGTGCCACAGTGTCCCGTCGGAAGCGCCGGCCTCAATGCTGGCCACTTACGGACCGGATCACGGTTTTAGCTGGAAGCCGGGTGAAATCGTTGCGGCACAGATCGTTTCCGTGCCTGAGTCCGTGCCGCAAGCAATGGCGGATAGTGCTTTC
>JASHTZ010000289.1 GCA_030040295.1 Terriglobia bacterium
CGACCATCCTCGCTTTATGTTTCCTGGTGTGCGCGTCTGCAACCGTCTTCGCGGACGTTTTAACCCTCAAAAGCGGAGACCGGGTCACGGGAACACTTGTTACCGTGAAGGGTCAGACTCTAACTTTGAATGCCGATACGCTGGGGACACTGAACATCCCCATCGCCAAGATCGCAACCTACACCGTGGAGAAGCCCGTTGCGGTCATCATCAAAGGCCGCGAGCCCATGATCGGCAACTTGGAACTCACTCCCTCCGGCGACTGGAAGTTGACGGAGAAGAACAAGACAGAGACCATTCCTGCCGCCAAGGTGGACACGATCATGCCCTCCACCGACTATGTGAAGTTAGTCGAGGCCACTCCCCGCCCATGGCAGGCGTGGAAAGGAGCGGCCAGCCTGGGCGAGTCCGTCCAGCACGGAAACCAGGAGGCGAATACCTTCACGACCACCCTCGGAGCTATACGCGAGCGTCCCGCGGCGCCCATCTTCCAGAAGCATACGCGCACCAACTTCAACTTTACCGCCCTCCTTTCCCACGCTTCCGAGGATGGTAGCAACGTGACCACCCACACCCTCAGCGCCCTGTTGCGCCAGGATTATCTCCTGTCCCCGACCAATTTTGTATTTGGACTGGCCCAACTCGACCACATTTCGACGGAAGGATTGTACATGCGGCAGACTTACGGCGGAGGATTCGGCCGGCAACTCATCAAGAATTCTCGGACCAGCTTCAACGTGATCGGCGGCTTGACCGCGCAGCACGAAAAATTCTTCACCGGCCTCTCCGATGAAACCCTGGATGGATTGATCGGTGAAAGCCTGAGTGAACAAATCGCCAAGCGGGTGATGCTTACTCACAACCTGAATTTTTACCCCAACTTCACGGAGGGCGGGCAGTACCGCTTCGACACCACGACGACGCTTGCTATCAAGCTTTCCAACAAATTCTCGTTCACAACAAATGCCATCGACCTATACCTGAGCAATCCGCCGGCGGGCAATGAGAAGAACAACATCACACTGTCCTTGGGCATTGGGTATACGTTCTAAGCACAGTGGTTAGGGGGTAGGGGTCTGTAGTACTGTAGCGGCGCTCTATGAGCGTCGAATTATAGGGTATTGTCCCTAACCCGACGGACAAGCCGTGCGGTGGTCGATAGACCGCTGCCACAGAATTCAAACTGAGTTAGTATCCAACGGGCAAAATTAGGGGTTTTGCGCCCCCTGCGTGTTGACGTAGAGGGAATAAAGCGAGGTGCTCGCCGCCATGAACAGGCGGTTGTGTTTGGCCCCGCCAAAGGAGATGTTGGCGCAGATTTCGGGCAGATGGATTCTTCCGATGAGCGTGCCATCGGGCGCGAACACCTGCACGCCCGATGAGTCTTCACCGTTCCAACCGGTTCCTGCCCAAATATTGCCGTCAAGATCGCATCGAATGCCGTCGGCGACAGCGCGTCCGGGGCCGACTTCCACAAACTGCTGGCCGTTGGCCAAACGTTCGCCATCCACAACATCGTAAACTCGAATATTATGCGGATACTGCGGGCCGTCGGCCCCGCTTGTGTCGCAGATATAAAGCTTCTTCTCGTCGGGGGAAAAACACAGGCCATTGGGACGCCGCATGCCGCCCTCCACCACTGTGGCATTGCCGGTTTTGGGATCGAGCCGATAAACGTTGGTCGGCAATTCATAAGGCGCTTTGTGCCCTTCATAGTTGTTCAGAATCCCATAGCCCGGGTCGCTGAACCAGATGCCGCCGTTGGAATGCACCACAATGTCATTTGGCGCGTTGAGGGGCTTGCCCTCATAGTGATCCATCAGCACGGTAATCGTGCCATCCAGTTCCGTGCGCGTCACGCGGCGCGTATCGTGCTCGCAGGTTACCAGGCGGCCCTGCTTGTCGCGCGTGTTGCCGTTGGAATAATTCGAGGGGTAGCGGAAGACGCTGACTTCACCCGTATCCTCAATCCAGCGCATCATGCGGTTGTTGGGAATATCACTGAACACCAGATAATGCCCGTCGCCAAACCACACCGGGCCTTCCGCCCAGCGCGCCCCCGTCCAGAGCCGCTCGATGGCGGCGTTGCCGATCCGATATTTCGCAAAGCGTGGATCGACAACTTCAATGGCCAGGTCGGGGTATTTGGGAAATTGGGGAAGATTCCAATCCTTCGCGATGCCGAGCGATTCGGCGGCCATGCCCGCTCCCCCTGCTACCGCCGTGGATAGAAATGAACGTCGTTGCATATTCGCCCCCTCGTCCAATCATTCGCGCCTGAGTGGCCGGCGCCGCCAGATTCCGCGCGCCATTTTAGCAGGATTCGGGACTGAGGGTTAAGGATTCAGGATTGAGAATTCAGCAACCGTAGAGCGGGCGCGACGTCTGCGCTACCAACCAGCATCCGTCTCAATCGCTTTTGGCTGCCAAACTTCGGGGTTGCCGTCCGTGAAGGCCGTGCTCAATTTCATCCACCAGGCGCCGGGTGGCGCAGCTTGCGGCCTTGAGTTTGGCTCCCTCGCCATACAAAGTTTCAAGGAGCCGCTTGCCATCCTCGCCCACAAAGGTCACATCCGTAAGATCCACTGAAGCGCGGCCGTTTGTTGACTCCGCGGCCACCGCGCGCCAGGCACGTTCCAATTCTCCCACCCACGGACCGGTGAGCCTGCCCTCCAACCGGAGCGAGGTGTTGTTAGCGTTCTTGGTGATGGAAATTCTTAGCATGTATAAAACCTTGCCGCGTGGTCTCCCGTCGTGTAGCGCGCACCATCCGTCACCCGACAGACAGCCTGCGCTACGAGCATCCTTATTTTCCCCCTGCCCCGCTTGTACCTGCGGGGGCGGATTGGCCGGTTACGGCGGGAAGTTTGGAGACATCCCACCCGCCGCCCAGCGATTTAATCAAGAGCACCGCCGAATCGAGCCGCCGGGTCAAAATGCTGACGGCAGTCTGCTCATCCGCCAGCGCCGCGCTTTGCGCCGTGATGACTTCGAGATAAGTCACCAGGCCGCCTTTGTAGCGATTGTTGGAAAGCGCCAGCGAGAGCTCCGCGGCGTGCACCGCCTGGCCCTCCTTTCGGCTTTCTTCGTCAAGAATGCGCAATCCCGCGAGGTTGTCCTCCACTTCCTGGAACGCCGACAGCACGCTTTGACGATACGACGCCACGTTGGCATCGTACGCGGCCCAGGCTTGATCCGTGAACGAGTGCCGGCGGCCAGCATCGTAGAGCGTTTCGACCAGCGACGGTCCGACGGCAAAGAAGTGGCTGGGCCAGGCAAACCAGTTGGTGATGGAATCGCCTTCAAAACCCGCGCCGGCGTTGAGCGTGAGGGTAGGGTAATACGCGGACTTGGCCACGCCTATTTCCGCGTTGGCTTCGGCCACGCGCCGTTCGGCGGCGGCGATGTCCGGCCGGCGCTGCAATAAATCGGAAGGAACGCCCACGGGAATTTCGGGGGGAGGCGTGTTGAGCGGCGAGATGGGAATGGAAAAGGTGGATGCGGGCTCACCCACCAGTGCGGCGATGGCGTGCTCGAACTGCGCGCGCTGCACGCCCACGTCAATGTCCTCCGCCTGCGTGGTTTCAAGCTGCGTTTCCGCCTGCGCCACTTCCACCTTGGCCGCCAGCCCGCCGTTGTAGCGATTGGTGTTAAAGTCCAGGGCCTTCTGATATTCAATCACCGTGGAATCCAGCAACTGCTTTTGCGCGTCCAGCCCGCGGAGCGTGAAATAATCGGCGGCGAGTTCCGCGTGAATGCTCAGGCGAGCCGTTTCCAGGTCCGCAGCGCTGGCCTGGGCGCCGGTCACGGAAGCTTCAACCATTTTGCGAATTCGCCCCCACGCGTCGATCTCATAGGAAAAATCGAAGGGCAGGACGAGGTCAGCCTGTGTCTGGCCGTAATTCGCGCCAGCGTTGGGAGCGTTCTTGGACAATTGTTCTCCCGTAAGATTGGGACCCACGGTAACAGTGGGATACAAGTAGGAGCGGTTGACGCGAATCAGGTCCTTCGCCTGGCGAAATTGCGCTTCGGCAATTTTCAGGTTCTGGTTTGAAACGTCCGCCTTTTCTTCCAGCGCGTTTAATCGCGGGTCGTTGAAGATTTCCCACCACTTGCCGCGCAGCACCTGGTCCTGCGGCTGCGAAGGCTTCCATTCGCCACTCGTGGCCGCCGAGTTTGCCGGCAATTCCTTGTAAGCAGGAGGAACCGCAACCGCGGGCTTCACGTATTTGGGCCCGGGAGTGCAGGCGGCGGAAAGCAGGAGGCAAAAGGCAAAAAGCAGTAGGCAGTAGGCGGTAGGCGGTAGGCAGAATTGATTATGCAATCTTTGCGCCTTGGCGTCTTGGCGAGAGATTGTTTTGTTCCGGCGAAGAGAAACCATTTCACGCAAAGACGCAAAGGCGCGAAGGCACTTTTCAATTGTCTGTCGCGCATTGGCCCCCACCGATTCCTTCACTGCGTCCCCCATTGGTCAGTGTTGGAGCCGGCGGTGCGGACTGGCTCGCCATCCACCAGCGAATCGGGCGGGTTAGTGATCAGCCGCTCGTTTCCATCGAGGCCGGAGACCACTTCCACTTCCGTTCCGAAATCATGGCCCAGAGTGATAGGAATCAAATGGGCTTTGCCGCCTTGCACCACCGCGACTCGCAACCCCTCCGTGCGAAAAATCAAGCTGGTAACGGGAATCACCACGGTCGTCGCTGCGGAAGGCAGCTTCAAATGAACCTCCGCGTATGCGCCGGGCAGGAGCTCTCCCGTGGGGTTGGCCACATCCACTTCCACGAGCAAGGTGCGCGAGGCCTGGTCAATCGCGTCGGCAGTGCGCACCAGTTTGCCGGGAAAACGTTTGCCGGGAAACTGCGGCAGGGTGAGATAGGATTGAACACCCGGAACGGCCGCGGGAGAATCCGCTTGCGGCACATTCACGTAAACGCGCAAGGTGTTGATGGCCGCCACGTGGAACAATTCGTTGTTCACGCCGGAACTCCCGGAATTGATGAGCTGGCCGATATCGGTTTTGCGCGCTGTCAGCACGCCGTCAAAAGGCGCATAGACTTTTTCGAAGGATTGCAGTTGCTCGAGGCGTTTCACATTGTCCGAAGCCGAATCCACCATGGCCTTTTTGGCCTGCGCATCTCCCATGGCGTTGTCCACATCCTGCTTGGCCACGGAATCGCTCTTCAGCAGGGACTCGTAACGCGCCGCGGTGATCTCCGCCAGACTGTAGTTGGCCCGCGCGGTAGCCAACTCCGCGCGCGCCTGCTGAAGTTGCTGATCGACTTCGGGCGTTTCGATTTCCGCCAAGAGTTGGCCCTGCTTCACGCGCCCGCCGATATCCACATACCAACGTTTGAGGTAACCATTGGTTCGCGCGAAGATGGGAGCGTCAATGAAGGCCTGAACATTTCCGGGCAAGACGATCTCCTGCTGCGGCGCGCCGCGCTTCGGCTGCGCCACCGAAACCGAGGGCACGGCGAGGTCGTTGGTGTCACTCTTCACCTCCGCCGCAGCGCGAACGCGCGTGGAAATTCCGCGAAAGACTACTGCGCCGGCCACAACCAGTAGGATCAACAACGCCAGAACCACTTTTATGGTTCCATGGATTTGGCCATTTGGTGATTTGGTCATTTGGCCATTTGAATCCATTTGGTCATTTTCTACGATTTGATCATTTGATGATTTGGTCATTTTGCCATTTTCGATGGTTCGGTCATTTGGTGATTTAGCCATTTTGTCAATTGCTGTCTTTTGCTCATTTGGCGATTCGGACATTTGATCATTTAACTGCTGGACCTTTTCGGGCCGTCCAGTGTGCGGCGGCAAAAATTGCCAGCAACTCTTTTGCCTCGGTTTGCAAGCTTTCCAGCAAGGCCTTTCGGACAATTCCCGTGTCTACCAAGAGTTCGAGCCAAAATGCCGTTTCATCCGTTTCTTCGACGACAACCCCCAATTTGGAAACGAAATCCGCTCGCGAACGTGCCCGGCAAACCGCCCGATAATTCGCAGCAACCGAAGTCCCCGACCGGAGCACTTGTCTTCCAATTACCCGCGCTTCGTCTGTCCGGGGCAGGCTTTTGAATAGCCTCACAATTCGAATTGCAAATTCCTTCGTTCGCGCTCTCAACTGTTCCGGCCGCGTCGCCACGTTGATACTAAGCCTCCGCCAATCACCGCGTGTAGATGGCCAAATAACCAAATGGCCAATTCACCAAACCTTTTCAAATGACCAGATGACCAAATGGCCAGACGACACAATGGGAAAATGGCTCACTCCTTCTTCCTTCCGTGAATCAAGCTAAAAACTGTCGGAACAAAAAGCAGCGTCGCTATGGTCGCGAAAAGCAGTCCTCCGATGACCGCGCGCCCCAGTGGGGCGTTTTGTTCTCCGCCCTCGCCCAGACCCAACGCCATGGGCAACATGCCGATAATCATTGCCAGCGCCGTCATAATGACGGGGCGGAAGCGCGTGAATCCAGCCTCCAGCGCCGCCTCCGTGGCGTGGAGGCCCTCTTCCATTTTCTCCTTGGCAAAACTCACCACCAGAATACTGTTGGAGGTGGCCACGCCCACGCACATGATGGAACCAATCAGCGCCGGAACGCTGAATGTGGTTTGGGTGGCAAACAGGAACCAGAGAATCCCCGCCAGTGCGGCCGGCAATGCGGAGATGATGATCAGCGGGTCGAGCCACGATTGGAAATTCACCACCACCAGGAGATAAACCAGCACGACGGAAAACACCAAGCCCGCCAGCAGGCCGGAGAAGGAAGAGCGCATGGTGGCAATCTGCCCGCGCACCGTCGTCCACGAACCGCGCGGCAGATTGCCTTGGCTCGCATCCACAATGCGACCGATATCTCTCGCCACGCCGCCCAGGTCCCTTCCCTGCACTGAGCCGTAGATATTGATAACGGGCTGAACGTTGTAATGCGAGACGGCGGCCATCGAAACTCCCCGGCTGATGGACGCCAGGTTGCCGAGGATCTGGGGCGGGGCGCCGGTGGTGCTGGCGATGGGAATATTCTCAATGTCCTGGAACGAATCCACACGGTACTGCGGCGTCTGGGCGGCAATTTGGTAGCTGACGCCAGTGTGCGGATCCAGCCAGAAGGTGGGAGCGGTTTGAAAGCTGCCGCTCAGCGAGATGAGCAGATCGCTGGCCACATCGCGCGGCGTGAAGCCCACCTGCGCGGCTCGCGTGCGGTCAATATCCACCTGAAGGCGGGGAAGATTGAACGGCTCCTGAATGTGCAAATCGACCGCGCCGGGAACGTACTTGAGACGGGCCAGCAGATTCTCGGCGAATTGCCGGTTGGCGACCATGTTGTTCCCCACCACCTGCACATTAATGGGCGCCGGCAGGCCGAAATTCAGAATCTGGCTGATCATGTCGGAGGCGAGGACGTAAAACGTCACGCCGGGAAAATCCCGCGCCAGGCGCAGGCGCAGACGGCGAACGTATTCCTCCGTGGGATGATGATTTTCATTCAGCGCCACCATGATGTCCGCATCTTCAGTGCCGATGGGGCCGGAGTGGCTGTAGGAGAGGTTGACGCTGCTGTAGGGCACTCCGATGTTGTCAATGATGCTGCTGAGCTCCGCGGGCGGAATCTCCTGGCGAATGGATCTCTCCACCGCGTCGCACAGGCTCGCCGTATCCTCAATGCGCGTGCCGGTGGGAGCTCGCAGGTGGAGAGTGAATTGTCCGCTGTCAACCTTGGGGAAGAAGTCCTGGCCGATCCAGGGCATCAATAAGAAGGAAGCTGCGGCGGCTCCTAACATGCCGGCCGCAAACCAAACGCGATGATGCAGGCAACCCGCCAGCCACCCTTTATAGCGCACACGCAGCCGCTCGAAGGCGTGCTCGAATTTCAGTTGCAGGCGCGCCAGCAGGTGAGCCTGCGCTTGGGCTTCCAAATCGGCCGCTTCGTGTTCGTGCCCGCGCAACAGGTATCGCGCCATGGTGGGCACCAGGGTCCGCGAGAGCAGGTAGGACGCCAGCATGGCGAAGCTCACCGCTTCCGCCAGCGGAACGAAAAGGTGACGGGCAACTCCGGTGAGGAAAAACATGGGTACGAAGACGATGCAGATGGAGAGCGTCGAGACAAACGCCGGAACCGCAATCTGCGCGGCGCCGTCCAGAATGGCCGTCAGGACTTCCTTGCCCATGGCGATGTTGCGGTTGATGTTTTCGATTTCCACCGTGGCATCGTCCACTAGAATTCCCACCGCCAGCGCGAATCCGCCCAGAGTCATGATGTTGATTGTCTCGCCCAGCGCGCTGAGCACGACCAGCGAGGTCAAAACGGAGAGCGGAATCGACACGGCGATGATGAACGTGCTGCGCCAGCTTCCCAGAAACAGCAGAATCATAGCCGCCGTCAGGATCGCCGCGATCAGACCTTCCCGGATGACGCCGCGGATGGCGGCTCTAACGAAAATCGACTGGTCATTCAGGAAATGGGTCCGGAGTTGCGGGGGCAAACCCTTTACAATGCGGGGCAGTTCTTCCTTGATTTGCGAAATGATGTCGAGCGTCGAGGAATTGCCCGTCTTCATCGCCGTCAACAGCGCCGCGCGCTGGCCATCCACGCGCACAATGTTGGTTTGGGGCGGGAAGCCGTTGCGCACGTGCGCCACGTCGTGGATGTAAATCACCGTGTTGCCGGAGGTCTTGATCGGCAGGTCGTTCAGTTCCGCCGTGGTGAGCGGGCTGCCGTTGGTCTCCACGTCATACTCGTACTGGCCGATCTTGGAAGTCCCCGAGGGAAGGATCAGGTTCTGGGAGTTCAGGGCGTTCACCACATCCAGGGGGGAAAGGCCTTTGGCTTGCAGCGCCGCCGTGTCAAGGTCCACTTGAACTTGCGGCAGCTTTCCGCCATAAGGCCAGGGAATGGCCGCGCCTTCCACATCCGCAAGTTGCACGCGGATGAAATTCGCGCCCAAGTCGAACAACTGCTGCTCGGAAAGGCCTCGGCCGGAGAGCCCGATTTGCAGAATAGGCACCGTGGACGCGCTGTATTGAATGATGAGCGGTGGCGTGGTGCCGGGCGGCAATTGCCGAATCTGAGTCTGGCTGATCGAGGTTACTTGGCTCAGCGCGGTGCTGATGCTGGCTCCCGGTTGAAAAAAGATCTTGATCACGGACTCGCCGCTCAGTGACTCGGACTCTATATGCTCGATGTCATTCACCGTGAGGGTCATCGAGCGTTCGTTAATCACCGTTATGCGCTGGGCCATCTGCTCCGGCGAAAGGCCGGCGTAGTTCCACAGCACGCTCACTACGGGAATGTTGATGTTGGGGAAAATGTCTTTGGGCGTGCGAAGAATGGCGAGGCAGCCTAAGATCATGATGACAATTGCCATCACAATAAAGGTATATGGCCGGCGTAGGGCTAAACGGACAATCCACATTGTTGATACTTCAGAAGCTGAGTTCTTCCGTCGGCCGTGCCTTGTTGGCCCACGACCGGCGGAAGACTATTACGACCCGACGCTCAGAAGAGACTGGGGAAAAAGCCAACTTCAAGCACTCTTCCACCCAGAACGCAAATCTTTAACTTGCTCTCCGGAGTAGAGATAGGCATCTGGGCTTCCATTTGCTCTAAATTCATGTGATCGATCTAATTGATTTAGAATAAGATAGTTGCTATGTTTAAGTGATTTTGTTTTGGGGAGGGCTAACGGGGTGTTTTGGCATTTTGACGTCAAAATATTGACATTTGACGCACTGTCGTCATTGTGCTGGCCTGCTGATGTTCAATTTCTTCATCTTGTAAAACAGAGTGGTGCGCTTGAGACCCAAACGTTCAGCCGCCCCACCCGGCCCGCCCAGAACACCTCGGGCTTCGCGCAGGGCGCGCATGATCTGTTCTCGCTCAGCGTCCTTGAGAGTGTGCGGGCGGCGTTGGATTTCCCGGCTGGCCTCATTCAGTTCCGAAAGCGGCGCCTGAAGGGTTGAACCCGAGGTCAGGATGGCAGCCCGCTCAATGAAATTCTGCAACTCCCGCACATTGCCCGGCCAATGGTAGCGCTTCAGGGCGTCCATGGTTTCTACAGGGATGTTGAGAATGCGCTTGTCCATTCGGCGTCCGTACTTGTCAGTAAAATGCGCGGCCAGTAGCGGAATATCAACAGTTCTCTCCCGCAGAGGCGGCACCAGAATCGGGAAAATGTTCAAGCGGTAGTAGAGATCGCTGCGAAATTCCGAGTTCTCCACCATCTGCGTCAGGTCGCGGTTGGTGGCGGCGATGACGCGCGCGTCAACGTGCAGCGTCCGCGTGCTGCCCAGGCGCTCGAATTCCTGCTCCTGCAAAACGCGCAGAAGTTTTGGCTGCAATTCCAGCGGAATATCACCGACTTCGTCTAGAAAGAGCGTTCCCTGATGGGCCAATTCGAAGCGGCCGATCTTCTGCGCGATGGCGCCAGTAAACGCACCCTTTTCGTGGCCGAACAGCTCGCTTTCGAGCAACCCCAGGGGAATAGCGGCGCAATTCACGCTCACAAACGTGCGCTCGCGCCGCGGGCTGATGGCATGAATGGCGCGCGCCAGAACTTCCTTGCCCGTGCCGGTTTCTCCGAGAATCAGGATCGTCGAACCCGTCGGAGCGACCAGCTCCGCCTGTTTCAACACGCGCTTGAATGGCGCGCTTTCGCCAATCATGGCTTCAAAATCGTGGTCGGTGCGAATCTCTTCAATCAGATAATCCCTTTCTTCCGCCAGCCGCTCGCGGGCTTCAGAAAGTTTCTGGAAATTAAGCGCATTCTCCACGCCGATGGCGATTTGGCCCGTCAACTGTGCGAGGAATTCAAAGTCGCCGGAGGAGAAGGCGTCCTCGCACAGGCAACCGAGGTTCAGGGTTCCCAGGACCTTGCCGCGAGTAATCATCGGAAGGATGCAGACGGATTTGAATCCCCTCGCACCGAGCGTAAATTGCGGTCCATAGGCGGTGATGGCCTCGCGGTCAAGCAGCAGCGGCCTGCCGGTCTCGATAACTTGCGTTGCGGGCCTGCCCGCCGCGGGGACGACAATTTCCTCTTCCCACGCCTCTCCGCCATCAGAAAATTGCCGCGCGTATACGCGCAACACCTTGCCACCCTCCTCGGGCAGGGTTACGCTGGCGTAGTCGCTTTCCATCACCCGCCGCACGCTTGCAGATATGGCCCGAAACAGTTGCCGCAGGTCGAGGTTCGAAACCACGCTGTTGCTGAGGTCGAGAAGCAATTTCAGACGGTCGCGCTCCTGTTCAAGCTGCTGCCGCAATGCATGCGCCGCCTGATGGCCAAGAGTGTTGTCGACGGCCGTGGCCACCTGCCGCGCCACGAGCTGGAGGAATTCCATTCCCTCCTTGCCGTAGGCGCCTGCTTGCTGGCTGCCGAAACCGATCGCTCCCAGCCGCTGATGTGGCGTGGTGAGCGGCAAAATGCAAAAGGATTTGACGTCGATTGCCCGAAGCGATTCGAATGCCGCCCGGAATCGCGTCTCCTGCTCCACATCGGGAATCACCAGCGCCTGCTGGCGTTCCCAAACCCATCCGCTGGGAGCGTCTTCGACGGGGCGCTCGACAAAATCCACGTAGGCGCGCGACGGCGTCTCGACAATGTGCACGCGCATGACGTTTCGCTCGGGCTCGTGCAGAACCAGCCAAAGCGTGTCAAATTTCACCAATCGCGGCAGGCGCTCCTTCAGGTCGTGAAACAGAGCGGGAAGGCCGCGGTGCGTGGCAATCGATTCAGTGACCTCCAGCAGGACTTGATGCTGCGAGGCCGGCGGTTTCACTTTATCCTCTGTTTCTTCCGGTGCCGGCATAGCTGCAAGGATACTACAGTTCGAGCCTTCACTTATGTCATCGCAGGACGCGAGTTGCCTGAGATCAACTTCAGTTCCGGGGAGAATCACCTTACGGTTTAATCGCTGCCGCGCCAGGCAGAATTCGCGAGTCGGAGGTAAACTTCCTGTACCCGGAAAAGGTTTCTTCCCACTGGAAATTATCATTTGAGAACAATCCGATGCGCGCGCTGGCGTTCAGAGACATTCGCCGGGGCAGCCAGATTTCATCGTTCACGCGCGTCTGTTGGATTTGAATTTCAGTACCCTTGTGAATCCGCAGGAGGAAAAGCCCCCAGGAAATTGTGTCGAGCGTGTGGGCCTCGAGTTTAATGCAGCCATAATCCTGCTTGCTGACCCAGATTTTGCCCTGCATCTTGGAGAGAATATCCGCGTGCGGCTGCGTGGGATGAAAGTCCGCGCGCGGAGTCGCTTCAATCACCCAGGCGGCGTGACCATCCACCTGCTCTTCGCCTGCAATTCGAAAGTCATAGGCGTTGATGACGTCGCGGACGAACGCGCGCTCCTCCTCGCGCTGCCTTTCATGCCGGGCCAGGCGCTTGGCGTGCTCTTCCGGGCTTTCATCACGGCGCTCGGCAAATACTTTGTCAAACTTCTCCTGCTCTTCGCGCTGCTCTTTTTCGCTCAGCGGCTGATCGTCCTTTCCAATGCGCCGCGAATAGGGCTGGTCGTAGAGAATTGTTACATCGTAGGTGTTGATCTCATGTTTCTTCGTCGAACCCTTTTTGCCCATCACCTTCAATTCCTCGCGCCGCTCGAAAGTGTAATCGCGCGCGCGCCGGAAGCCGTTCTGGTCCACATCCAACGCGCGCCGCACAATTTCCTTGGGATCGGTGGTGGGAGGAAGCGACCGCGTTGCGGGCTGTGTTGCTGGCACTGTTGCGGGAATGGACTCCTGCGCTGCGATATACGCGCCCCTTGCCGGCAGCAATAGCGCCATCAGGCAGGCGATCCTGAACCAACTGCGCATGAAGGGTAAGATATCGGGTCTTCGCAGACGGGTTGTACGGATTTGAGCCTCGGGCGGGCCTAATCGCGAGCCTGAAGCCACGGTCAGCGTATTTCTGACCGTGGGCTTTTTGAACGCAAGAAAGAACCCGCGGTCAGAAAGACACTGACCGTGGCTACCATCTCTCACGCATTCACTTGGGAAATTCGGCTGATCAAATCGGATTGCTCGTTGGCGTTTTCGGCGCCGATGGTCATGGCGTGGAGGATTCCCAGGTTCAGGGCGAAGTGCAGCGCTTCATCCTGGCGCGTGCGCATATCACCCTGGCCTAGAATCTTCATGCCGACGATTCCCTTGCCGTTGGCGCGGCCTTGCGCGAGGACGGCTTTAACGGTGTCGGGGCCGGCATCCATGTGCGAACCAATGGGATTGATGCGCGAGAGAATGACGTCCACCCAGGGAGATTTGGAGGCTAGTGCAAGAGCCTCAAGTTTGTGGCAGGAGCATCCGTGCGCGCGGATGACGCCCTTCTCCTTCAGCTCGGAGAGCACGTCCATGGTGGGCCGGAAGCGTTCCGTCCAACTATCCTCCGTCACGCCGTGCATCAACAGGATGTCAATGTAATCGGTGTTCAACTCCTGGCGGAAGCGTTCGACGTCGGCGCGCATTTTGACGGGGTCGCGCGAATCGGCCTTAGTCAGGATGGTCACTTTTTCGCGCGGAATGTGCTTCAGCGCCTCGGCCACGTGGGGATGCGAACCGTAAGAATCGGCCGTATCAAAGAAGCGCAGGCCATTGTCGTAACCGCGCCAGAGCAGGTCGGCGAGGCCCTGCAGTCCGAGAGCGGTTTGGTTGGAATGGTGATGGGATCCAATGGTGCCGGTGCCGCACGCCAGCCGGCTGGTCTTGATGCCGGTGTTGCCCAGCACGATGGTGTCTGAAGCCTTGAAGCGTAGTGTCGAGGCCGGCGCCAGCCGCGCCAACGAAGTCGTGCCCACCCAGGCCGCGCCTACGCCCATGCCCGTAGTTTTCAGGAAGTCCCGGCGTTTCATGCTGCCCTCCCCTGATGATTGATTTTCGACTACGCCCGTCAAAGTCCGGCCCACGGAACGCACAGATTACCACGCTTAACCCCCTGTTCCAAGCGGGGAAATCGTGTCAACAAGCTAGGAAATAGCGCAGAGATACGCGCCTTTTGAGTTTCTCTGCGGCTTTTGTCCGTATCGTCCTCGCCGGCGGCCATCTGTGCCTTCGGAGTGTCTGTCTGCCGACGGACATTCCGAAGGTACCGACACCCGCAAGACCCAAAGATCTCCCGCGTGAACCCCAAAGATCTCTCACTTTGTCTTGAAAATCCGCCGATAGGAAATGTGCGGCATCCGCAGGGGCACCCCTCGCCCTACGGGAACGAGTGACACCTCAGGCCTGATCGAAGCCACCGTTCCTCAGTATGTTCTCGCCACGGGGAAGCTATCCGCGATTCGCTTTCTTGCAGGAAGCAGGAAGAAAATCCAGACTGTGGCCAAAATAGCAAATGTTGCGGGGAGGACCATGAGCAACAGGCCCCAGTCGAGGGTATAGTGTCCGCTGCGCGGATCATATTCGAAACAACGAAACGCCACCTTGCCCGGCAAGGCATAGGAAGCCACAAACTTGCCTCGCAACTCCTGGATGACTTCCATGAGTCCTGTAACAGGAACTGTGGCCCCCGCCAGCATCCGCACCACTCGACCCTGCTCAATGGCCACCACCACGGCCGGGTGGTCATACTGCTGCACGGACGCATCCCATCGGAACCAGATACCGGTCGCCTCGGCCAACCTGCGGATTTCGGGAGGGGACGCAATGCCGAAAATCCAAGCGGCATTCGATTTGAGGCCCAAATCTTCCGCCATGCCGTTCATGTCAGCGATGGAATCCTTCGGGTCAAAGCTCAGGACCAAGACCCGGTAGTCCGTTCCCAGGCCGCCCGCCGCAGATGTTGCTGACTTGAGCGAATTCAAGAAGGGTGAGCAGACTCCCGTGCAGCGCGTGAAGACCATGGTGAGCAGGACGGGTTTGTCCCGCCAGATTTGGGAGAGCTGAATCGTTGATCCCGCCTTGTCCTGAACGGTAATGTCCGGAACCTGCTTGTAGAGGTAGAAGTCTTCGTTGGGAGGCTGGTCCGAGGGTTTGCCGGCCGACTGCTGCGCCTGAAGGCAACCTGCGAAGCCGAGTACAAGGCAGAGGGCGAACCCCAGGCGAGCCAGCCGCGTGCAAGGTGGTTTCCCAGGCTCGACACTTTTCCGCAGGCTGCTGCCAGCATGGCCGCGAGTCGCGCTCAGGCCGAGAAAGCTTTGATGCATCGTTTACCCGTCTCCCACAGGTAGAGCAAGATGCCGCAGAGCAACACCGTGATGAAACCAAAGGCTACTCGCGCGTAAAGTGTTCCTTGGGCCAATTCGTTCGGATAGACGGCATAACGCCTGGGGATGGAGTGCGCCCCGGCCCAGTAGAACATGGAAAGGAAGCCGTAGCCCCCCAGCAGCAGGAGTGTGATGATTGCCTTGGTACGCGGCGGACTTTCCTGGAGCTTCGAGACTTCCAAACCCAAATGGTCAATGAAGCCCAGAATGATGAGCACTACCCCCATAAGGTAGTAGGTGTGGAAATGAGCCGGAACCCAGAGAGTGTTGTGAAAGTGGAAATTCACCTCGACGGTCGAGTCAATCACGGCCGCGATGCCCCCCACTCCCCAGCCCATAATGCCCAAAAAGAATAAGACGGACGCCAGCGTCCATTTCATTTTTGAGGCGTAGACTAGGGCGAGGCAGCCAAAGATCGATACCACACCGGCCGGAACGGCCAGGAAATAGGAGCAGATCTGCCCAAAGGTCTGGACCCATCGGGGCTGAGCAAAGTCCATATAGAGGTGATGGAAGAAAGCAAAGAGAATCAGGAAGAGAACCGCATCCCAGGCGATTGCGACCACACGATTGGTTTTCCAGGGGCGTCCGGCGTAGGAGGGCAAAAGTTCGTAAACCATGGCTACGCCCAGGTACATCGTGATATTCACGAGAATGTGACCGAAAAAGAAAGTGAGATTCTTCATGAGCAGTGGATCAATCGCATAGCCAAGAGCATCGACGCCGAACAGGACGATCACGATCACGGCGGCTACAAAGCCTGCGAAACTGACAATCAGGGAGACGGTGCTGATTAATACCAGGGGAGGGACATCAGGCCCGGGCTTTCCCAAGAGATAATTCAGGCCGAGGGCCGCCTTCAAAGAATAGCGTTGGGCGATGGCGCGAAGAAGATCCAGGGTCCAGATTGTCCAGCAAAGCCCCAGCACCGCCAAGGCAACGAAGAACGTTACGGTGGCCCAGGGTTGCCAGACACCTTGTGAGTATAAGGGCAGCGGAAAAAGAAAATACCATCCTGTGCCGAAGAGTCCCCCAAGGGTGCAGGCAACGAGGAGGAGCACACCCACGAGGGTTCCCCAATAGTTGAGCTTGGAGATGGCCAGACTGGGATGCGTGTATTGCGTAAGCAAGTAACTTACCCCCGCCATTCCCCCTACGAACCACGTGCCGACCATCCCCAGGGAGTGCAGGGTCAGAACGGCATAGAACCATTCGGGCCGCATGTGGGGGAAGAAATTTGATTGAAACATCCGCATGAAGTAGCCCAGCGAAGCCAGAATGGGGAGAAGCAGCAGCACGGTTGCTCCCCAGATCAGAGTCATGCGGCGAAATTTATTCAGATCGCCTTCGCTCCACAGGTTTGTCACATCGGTAGTCAGTTCCATAGCACCCCCCTTCCACTGTCACTTGACGTAAAAAACTCCGCGCATCCGATGGTGGCCCATGCCGCAGAGTTCCAGACAGAAGACGTTGTACCTTCCGGGCTGCGTGAAGCGTAGCCGCAGCCGATTGACGTAGCCGGGCATGGCCTGAGTTTGGCCAAGGAGGTCACCATTGGGAGAGTACACGCTAAACCCATGATTGACGTCGAAGCTTGTGACCCGAAATTCCACCAGCGCGCCCACCGGCAACTCAACGGGGGCTGCGTACGTTGCTGCCTCGTATTCCTGGTCATTGGTAATCGGAGAGTCGGAGACTCCAAATGAAAATTGCTTGCCCACCACAAACACCACTTTGTCGGGCACTTGGTTTTCCTGGGGGTAGGGCATCTTGCCCAGCGTCAAACCAAAGCCCACCAGGATCAGCGCCAACAAAACAAAAAAGAACTTCTTCCGGACCGCGTAGGCAGCGTGGAAATCAATCTCTCGAGAGTGTCTGGTGCTGGCGGCGACATAAATGAAAATCAGCACGAGAAGACCACCCACCACAAGAAACGCGTAAAAGGCGTGCATCTGAATCATGACGTCTCCCCTCCGGCCCGAACCGGAATTTCCATTTTGGGATTCAGCCCGCGCAAGAAGATATACCCAGTCGCCACCGATTGCAACCATCACGGAGGAAGCGGCCGTTTTGCAGAAAACGCGCCTTCTTCCCTTCCGCGCCTCCTCGTTTCTCCCCACAAAAAGGTGAAACGCAAACACGGAAATGCGTGTCTGCGCCAGCCCACGCGCCCTCCGGCTATCATTACGGCAACTGCCCTTGGACAAGCGGACCGTTTACCAGGTTTTCTGTGATGAGCAGAGGGTTTTGTGATAGGGTGTCGGCCCGCGGCACGACGGACCCGCGTGGGGGTGGCAGGGGTTGCTCAGCACGTGTCGCAGCAGGGAGAAATAGGCGAAAGCTCTTTCATAATTCCGAGGCTGAGAGTGCTGCTAGCCCGCAGGGAATAAGCTTGTGAAGCGTTTCGTCCACGGTTTTGCCAGGGTATCTGAGGGAGCAAGGTATATCATGTTCAGGACTATTATTTCTGTCTTTGCACTCGTCAGCGCGCTGGCGCATGGTGCAGCCGCGCCGAGCCGTGCTGACTGGATGTACCAGGCGCGTTGGGGTGTCTTCATGCATTACCTGGCTCCGCGCGCGGACCTGCCCGCCGCCGAGTGGAACCGGCTGGTTGATGGGTTCGACGTGGAAGGATTGGCTGACCAACTCGGGTCAGCAGGGGCAGGGTACCTGATTATTACCATCGGCCAGAATTCCGGGCACTACCTTTCACCAAATAAGACTTATGATTCCATCGTGGGCATCCGCCCGAGCAAGTGCTCGCGACGCGATTTGGTGGCCGATCTCTCCGCGGCACTCGCGAGGCGGCACATCGGCCTGATGGTGTACCTGCCGGCCGGCGCTCCGGACCAGGATCAGGTGGCGATGAAGGCGCTCGAATGGACTAGGGGACCGGACCGCAACGCCAACTTCCAGCGCAAATGGGAGCAGGTGATCGCGGAGTGGTCAGCGCGCTGGGGCGACAAGGTCCGCGGCTGGTGGTTTGACGGCTGTTACTGGCCGAATGCCATGTACCGTTCCTGCGAGCCGCCGAACTTCAGCACCTTTGCGGCCGCCGCTCGCAAAGGAAATCCTGGCAGCGCCGTAGCTTTTAACCCCGGAGTTTTTTATCCTATCTTCGCGGAGAGTGAGCAGGAAGACTACACGGCGGGAGAAATTGATGACCCTACCCGCGTGAAGTGCGATGGCCGGTGGGTTGATGGCGCGCAGTTCCATATGTTGAGCTACCTTGGCGCCGGGTGGAGTCACGGTGAGCCGCGATTTACCACTGATCGAGCGGCGGAAATCAGCGCTGAAATTGTGCGTGGCGGCGGCGTTGTGACCTGGGACGTGCCGCACGGCCCGACGGGCCAAATCCCGGAATCTTTCATGAGGCAGCTCAAAAGTATTGGAGAGGCGGTCGGCGCCGTGCGGCGTTGAACGGCTCCCCCTGAGAATGAAACCTGACCCAAGGAAACGCTCCTGCGCGAGGGTTTCGACAAAATCATTGAAGAAACCCGGTGAGCGCTCCGTGCCCGGTTTTCGAAATCTTTTTCCGAAGGGAGTTTTTGATGAACCGGCGAAAATACTTTCAAGTGGCTATGGCAGGAGCCCTCGGCGCGGCTTTGCCGGAGCGGCGTCTCGCGGCGGAACAGCAAGTGGCGCGCGCCTTGCGTGGCCTGCCGGCGCCCACCATCAAAGACATCCAGGTAATAGCCACCCAACCGGCGGGCGCGCGATTGGTGGTGGTGAAAATCCTCACGGATCAGGATGGCCTCTACGGTTACGGGTGCGCGACGTTTACCCAGCGCGCGGATTTGGTGGTTCCCGCCGTGGAAAAGTATCTCAAGCCGTTCCTGCTCGGCAAGCCGGCAGACCGAATCGAGGATACCTGGCAGGCCTGCTATAACAGTTCGTACTGGCGCAGTGGCCCGGTGCTGAACAATGCCATCAGCGGAATTGATGAGGCGCTGTGGGACATCAAAGGCCGCCAGGCCAACATGCCCGTTTACGAATTGTTGGGCGGCAAGGCGCGCGAAGCGGCGCTGACCTATGCCACCGTGGGCGGCATGGACGCTGCCGAGGCCATCGATCGCGCTCGCCAGGTGATGGAACAGGGATTCCGGTGCGTCAAGATCATGACCGGCGTGCCCGGCATGGCGGCCTACGGCCCGCGCAGTGGTCCGCCGATCAAAGGTCTGCACGCCGGCCCGGTGTTCGATTCCGAGCCTTACATGCGTCACGCGCGACAGATGCTGGAAGAGTGCCGGAAGCAGCTCGGGGACGAGATCGGGTTGATTCATGACGTGCACGAGCGCGTGAGCCCTCATCAAGCTGTGCAATTCGCCAAGGAACTCGAGCCGATCAACTTGTTTTACCTCGAAGACGTCCTTTCGCCCGAGGACATTGATTATTTCCGGCAGGTCCGGCAGCAGTGCGCAACCTCGCTGGCCATGGGTGAGCTGTTCAGCAACCCGCACGAGTGGCAGCCGCTGATCGCCGAGCGCCTGATCGATTACATCCGCTGCCACGTTTCGCAAGTCGGGGGTCTGACGGCAGCGCGCAAGATCGCCATCCTGGCCGAACAGTTCGGGGTGAAAACCGCCTGGCACGGCCCGCCGGACGTTTCGCCCGTCGGCCACACGGCGCAATTGCATCTGGATTTGGCCAGTTGGAACTTCGGCATCCAGGAGGGCGGCGTCATCAAGGGCGTGGAAGCTGAGATTTTTACCGGTTGCGCCACCTTTAAGGATGGCTTCCTGTGGGCCAGCGACGCGCCGGGTTGGGGAATTGAGGTGAATGAACAGCTCGCCGCGAAGTACCCCTTCCGCGACGGCCCCGACCACCTCAATGGAGGATGGGGAGAAATCCGGCGATACGACGGGACCATCATCAAGCAATGAACTTGCACAGACAGCGGCAGAATTCCCGGATCAGACAGGAGGGTCAATGCAAATCAAACCGCCCATTACTCAAATCGCCCTGGATTTCGCTGATATTCCCCAGGCTCTGAAAATGGCGAAAATCGCCGTCGAAGTTGGCTTCGACTGGCTTGAGGCGGGCACTCCGTTGATCGTAATGCAAGGTGTGGCGGCGATCGGAGAACTGGCGAGAGCCTTCCCGGACTATCCCGTCCTGGCCGATTACAAAACCATGGATTCGGGCGGCAAGAACGTCGAGCGAACGCTCGCCCAGGGAGGCAAATTGATGACGGTCTGCGCAAACTCGCCCGATGAAACGGTCCAATCCGCTATCGCCATGGGTAAAAAGACCGGCATCGGCGTGGTTGTGGACACGATTGGCGTGAAAGATCAGGCGGCCCGCGCCCGGCAGTGCGCCGAGTGGGGCGCTGACCTGATCTATTTGCACTACGGTGCGGATCAGCGTCGCGCCGATGCCACGAACGACGCGAGCCAGTGGTTCGAGCAGGTGCAGGCCGCCGTCTCCATACCGATCGGTTGTAGCTGTTTCAGCACCGAAAACGCCGTCTTCGCCGTACAGCATGGGATCGAAAATGTAGTTATCGGCGAGCCTTTGCTCAGCGATGCTCATCCGGAACGCGTGCTCCGCGAGTTCGTGCAGGAAGTTCGCGCCAACTACCGGCCGCGCCCGCAAATGAGGCGGTAGGGCCAGAGCGGGTCACGATACTTGCCTTGCAGTTCGGCAGTGCCGGCGATGGATCATTTATCCCCGGTTCAGGTTCTGCTGCCTCGCCACCGCGGCGAGCAAGGTATAAAAGTTATCCGTCAAGAGACCTTCGTACCCCATCGGCGTGCCGTCCCACATTTTCCAATCGTTGGACTTTCCGTCCGGCCCAATCCCCTGGAAACCCCCATTTCCGATCGCTTCAAGAATCGGGAATAGAATCCGGTCTGCCTCTTCGCGCCTGCCGAGGTGATAGAGGGCAGCCACAAAGAAATATGCAAAGGACGATGTTGCTCCGCCGTTTTCGTATTTCTGAAACCCATCGGCGTTGTCAGGACGCGTTCCGCAGCCGAAGCGGCCGTTGCCGCGCTTATCCACACAATCTTCCAGGGCGACGGTGACGAGGTTGCC
>JASHTZ010000290.1 GCA_030040295.1 Terriglobia bacterium
TATACAGGATATTGTGCTTAATTCCATAAGACCACAATATGTAGTATGGGCTTCGCAGGAATACTGCAAATAGTGGTTTGACACACTAAGATACTTGACCCCGCAAACCTCCGTTTGCCCCCGCGATGTAGCGGTAGCCACCCATGCTCAGTTGCCGGCCCCGCGCTTTCCCTCCGTCCATTCCTCCCATTGGCCCAGGGCCTTCATCTGCTCGTCCAGCCGGGTGGCGCGCAGGAGCTGCTCCACTTCCGCGCGTGATTGGCGGGGGGCAAGGCGCTTGGGGCTTTCCGCAAGCCCCCACAGCAGCACGGCCGCCGTGGCCGCATTTTTCTTTGCCTCCGGTCCATTCACCATCTCATAAACATCCGATTCAGCATGATAATTAGGCAGGTAAGGGGCAAAATCCTGCCGGGCGATGAGGTTGGGGACGCCGGAGAGGAGAAAATCGAAATTATCCGTCCCGTCGATGATTTCGTCCGAATCCTCAAAGGGGCCGAGGTTAGGGTCGGCGGCCAGCGCCTGGTCAACGGGGCGGCGGAGCTCTTCGCGGCCGTCCAGGTAGAAGCCCAGGGTGCGGCCGGAGCCGGTGTCAAACGTGATCATCGCCACATGGTTGGCCATTTCCTTCGCGTGGCGCAGAACATAGGCTTCCGAGCCCAGCATTCCCTGCTCCTCGCCGGTAAAGAGCACGAAGCGCAGCGTGCGGCGCGGCACAATGCCCAGCGCCTTGAAAGTGCGCGCCAGGTCAATGACCATCGCCGCGTTCACGCCGTTGTCTTCCGCCCCCGTACCCAGCTCCCAGGAGTCCAGGTGGGCGCCAATCAGCACAATTTCCTGCGGCCGCTCGCGGCCGGTAATTTCCGCCACCACGTTGCGAGCCTCGATGGGTCCACCCACGAGGCTCGGCAGGTCAAGCCGCACGCGCACCTCGCCGCGTTCGGTGAGGCGGGCCAGTCGTGCGGCGTGGATGCGGGCCACGATGGCAGCAGGAATGGGAAGCGTGCCGTTCATTCCCACCGGGTGGCGGTAAAGAAGCACGCGCGGACGGGAGGATTGCATGAGCACGGCAGCCACTCCGGCAGTTTGCGCCGCCGGGAACATCGCGGTGTCGCGGCCATACTCGCCAAAAAGATCGGCCTCGGATTTGATCTCCGGCGTCATCACCAGGGCGATGGCGCCGCGGGCGCGATCGCCGAGGCGGGCAAAGGCCTCCGGGCTGCCGTCACCCGCATTGACCACTCGTGCTTCCAAGGCGCGCCCGCCGGGCGTGGGGGCGGAAAAAGGCGCGGAGGCAACGCGAATGGGAAAACGAACGGGCGCAATGCACTCCGCCTGGTCCGCGCCTCCCGTCCACGACGTCGGAATCGTGTAAGCCTCCGTCCAGGTGGAATCAATACCCGCCGCCCGGAATCGCGCGACGGCCCAATCCACCGCGCGGCCGCAGGCCGTTGAGCCCGTCGGCCGCCCGCCGATGCTGTCGCAAAGTTCGCGCAAGTCGTCGAGCATCGGCGTCGGCCCCTGCTCGCGCGCGGCGAGCAATTCCGCGGTATTGGACGGCGAGCCGCCACTTTCCGTTGACTGAGGCGTCGCGCCCGTCTGCGGCAACAAATTCACGATGCAAATCAATCCGAGAACAGGCGTGTACTTTCGAAGGTTCCGCTTGAGCATCATTTTTCCTTATCTTTCCGGTGGCTCTGTCGCTTCGCGGGTGCGATCGTCGAATTCCTCGAATGAGCCGCGCCATTTTACTACTGGTCTTCTGCGAGTGAAATGGCGAGAATGAGGCCTGCGTGGAAAGACTCTTCGCGTCAATCATGACTCAATTCCCTTCCCTCATCGACTTTGGCCGCGAAACCTGCGGGGATATTGAGGCGGCCGAGGCGCGCGAGTGGCTGGTGACGAACGGCATCGGCGGTTTTGCCTGCGGAACGGTGGCGGGAACACTGACGCGCCGCTATCACGGCCTGCTGATGGCAGCCCTTCCGCCTGGGGGACATCGCACTTTGCTGGTTGCGAAAGTCGATGAGACGGCGGAATACGGTGGTGAAGTTTACGAGCTCGGCGCGAATCGCTGGGTGGATGGCGCCATCCACCCCGCCGGCCACCGGCACATTGAGCGCTTTCGCCTGGAGGGCACGACGCCCGTGTGGACGTTCGCGTGCTCGGACGCGTTGCTGGAAAAACGCGTCTGGATGGAATACGGCGCCAATACCACCTATGTGCAGTACGCCCTGGCGCGCGCGCGCGGCCCGGCCCGGCTGTCCGTCAGAATCCTGGTAAATTACCGCAGTTACCACGGGTCCACTCAAGCATCCGAGACGCCCATGGACGTTCAATCCGTCGAGGGGGGCCTGCGCGTGCATGCTTCACCGGATGCCGCGCCCCTTTACCTTCTCAGCGCTGAGGCCAGGAGTGAACCGGCGCACGATTGGTATCGGAATTATGAGCTGGAAGAAGAACGCGCGCGCGGGCTCGACCATGTGGAAGACCACTTTCACGCCGGAACATTTTACTTTGAGCTGACGGCCGGTCAGTGCGTGACGCTTGTGACTAGTACAAATCCTTCCGCGAATCTTAACGGCCGTGCGGCGCTCGAGTCGCAGATTGCTCGCGGGGATGTATTGCTCAAGAGGTGCAAACAGGCGAATCCGAAAATCAAGGAGTGGCCGGATTGGATCGGGCAGTTAATCCTGGCGGCGGACCAGTTCGTCGTTGCCCGGCCTCTTGCCGGCGTCGTGGATGCGTATTCGATTATCGCCGGATACCCCTGGTTCAGCGATTGGGGGCGCGACACGCTGGTGGCACTGCCGGGATTGCTGCTGGCCACGGGCCGGCCGGAAATTGCCGCGCGCGTTTTACGGACTTATGCTCAGTATGCTGACCGGGGGATGCTGCCCAATCGCTTTCCCGGCATGGATTCGGTTCCTGAATACAACAGCGTGGACGCGGCGCTTTGGTTTTGCGAAGCAGCGCAGCAATACTTCTCCGCCACTCACGACTTGACGCTGCTGCGCGAGATTTTTCCCGCGATGGCCCAGATCATCACGGAATACGCGCGTGGAACGCGCTACCAGATTCACGTGGATTCCGCCGACGGTCTGCTCTACGCAGGTGAGGCGGGTGTGCAACTCACGTGGATGGACGCCAAAGTGGATAATTGGGTGGTGACGCCTCGAATCGGCAAGCCCGTGGAGGTGAATGCGCTGTGGCTGAATTCGCTCGCATTCATGTCGAATCTTGCTACGGCGATGGGAAGCTCGCCGGCGCAATTTGATTCGCTTGCCGCGAAGGCGCGCCGGGGTTTCCAGCGCTTTTGGAACGCGGCGGCCAATTGCTGCTACGACGTCATCGACGGGCCGCAGGGAAACGACGCGTCACTGCGGCCGAACCAGATTTTCGCAGTGGCGCTGGAGGAAAGTCCGCTCAGTGCGGAGCGGCAGCGGGCGGTCGTCGAGGTCTGCTCACGCCAGTTGCTCACATCCTTCGGTCCGCGCAGCTTGTCACCCGCCGACCCGCAGTATCATGGCCAGTATTTCGGCGGCCAGCGGCAGCGCGACGCTGCCTACCATCAAGGCACCGTGTGGGGCTGGCTCATTGGACCCTTCGTTCAGGCATTTCTGCGCGTCACGGGAGATCGCCGCCAGGCTCTGACCTTTCTTGCGCCCTTCGAAAATCACCTGAAGATTCATGGCCTTGGAAGCGCGAGTGAGATCTTCGACGGAGACCCACCGCACGCGCCGCAAGGCTGCTTCGCGCAGGCGTGGAGCGTGGCGGAAATCCTCCGGGCTTGGATCAGCATTGCGACGCTCGGCTAGGCGTCAGGGAGAGGGATATTTTTACCGCAGGTGCGAAAAACCTGCGGGCGGAGGGGGGAGGCGGAGGGACGAGGTTCCCCAGTTTTCCGGAACCGGCGTCCAATCGCGGGTGACGAAATCCGTGGTGGTCAGGCTGATCAGGATGGCCAGCCAGAGGAGGGCGGAAAGAATTACGATGCGCATCAAACTCGCGCTCCAACGCAGGTGCATGAAGAAGAGAATCACCAGCGAGGCCTTGCAGGCGGCGATGATGAGCGCCACAATGGTGTTCCATTCGCCCAGGTCGATGTACGCAACACCTGTAGTAACACCCGTCAGCACAATGAGCGTGCCGAAAATCAAAAAATATAATTTCTTTGAGACCACGTGGGCATGCATTCAGTATCGCCCTCCGATCAGGTACAGAAGCGGAAAAAGAAAGATCCAGATGATGTCGATGAAATGCCAATAGAGGCCGGCGATTTCCACGGAGTTGAAGTGGTCCGGGCCATAGCGTCCCTTCCACGCTTTGACGGTCAGCACGCTCAGCACTCCCACGCCAACGATCATGTGCAGCGCGTGAACGCCGGTCATCAGGAAGTAGAAACAGAAAAATAATTCCACGGATCTGGTGTTGGGCCCGGCGAAGGTGAAATTCAGGGCGGGCGCGAAACCGTGCTGATAATCGTGCCACCACTCGAGGTAGAGCTTAACGAAGATGAACGTCAGGCCGAGCAAAATGGTGACAATCAGGCACGAGACCAGGGAAATCCTTTTGCCCAGTTGCGCGGCGCGCACGGCCAGAGCCATGCTCAAGCTGCTGCAAATCAACACGGCAGTGTTGATGGCCCCGATGACGGCGTTCAACTCATGACTTCCTGCCACGAACCCGGCGACGTACTGGTTGCGGTAAATAGTGTAACCGCAGAAGAGGCCGCCGAAGAACATCACTTCCGTGGCGAGGAAGACCCACATTCCGAGGCTGGCAGCCTCGTGTTGTTGCCCCGCATCTTCGAATTGGTGCGACCAAGTGACGGAGGAGTGGTGGTCAGCCAACCTGCACCTCCTTCGCTCCGTACGCGTAAGCTTCTTCCGTAACGATCGGGATCTGCTCGAAGTTCTCCGTAGGGGGTGGTGAAGGCGTTTGCCACTCCAGTCCTTTGGCGCCCCAGGGATTGGGGCCGGCCTCCGGGCCATAGCGCATCGACCAGATCAGGTAAACCAGTGGGATGGCATAGCCCACGGCCAGGATTGATGCGCCTGCCGATGACATGACATTCAGAACCTGGAATTCCGGCGAGTAGATGGCGTATCGTCGCGGCATCCCGAGATATCCCAGCATATATTGCGGGAAGAAAGTCAGGTTAAAGCCAATGAAGACGATGGCCGCGGCCAGGCGCGCCCAGGCATCGTTATAAAGCCGTCCGGTAATTTTTGGCCACCAATAGTGAATGCCGCCGAGATACCCCATTACCGCGCCGCCCACCATGATGTAATGAAAGTGGGCGATCACGAAGTAAGTGTCATGAAGGTGTGTGTCCTCGGCGAGGGTGGCGAGAAACAGGCCGGTCAATCCTCCCATCGTGAACAATCCGATGAAGCCCAGGGCGTAAAGCATCGGCGCATCGTAGGAAATGGAGCCTTTGTAGAGCGTCGCGGTCCAGTTAAAGACCTTGATAGCGGAAGGAATGGCGACGGCGAAGCTGAGTGCGGAGAAAATAATGCCGGCGTACACCGACTGGCCGCTGAGGAACATGTGGTGGCCCCAGACGAGAAAGGAAATCACCGCAATGGCAATGCTGGAAAACGCGACAAAACTGTAGCCGAAAATACGCTTTTTCGAGAAACAGGCAATGAGTTCACTCACCACGCCCATGGAGGGGAGAATCATGATGTACACAGCAGGGTGGGAGTAAAACCAGAACATGTGCTGGAACAGAATCGGGTCGCCGCCCACCGCGGGGTCGAAGATGCCGACGTGAAACACCCTTTCCACTGCAACCAGCGCCAGAGTTATGGCCAGTATTGGCGTGCCCAGGATTTGAATGACACTGGTGGCATAGATCGACCAGAGAAACAGCGGCATGCGGAACCAGGTCATGCCGGGCGCGCGCATCTTGTGTATGGTAACCACAAAATTCAGGCCGGTAAGAATCGACGAGAACCCGGCGACGAAGACTCCAATCGCCGCGGAGAGCACATTGCTGTTGAGGTAGGTGGTGCTGAGCGGCGTATAAAACGTCCAGCCCGTGTCCACCCCGCCCCAGATGACCGAATACAGCACGAGAAGCCCGCCCGCCATAAAGATGTACCAGCTCAGCAGGTTCAGCTTGGGAAATGCCACGTCGCGCGCGCCGACCATCATGGGCACCAGGAAATTTCCCAGCACCGCGGGAATGGAAGGAATCAGGAAGAAGAACACCATCACGATTCCGTGCGTGCTGAAGAGCTTGTTGTAAGTGCCCGGCTCGAAGATGGCGCCATTGGGCTCAATCAGGTGGATCCGCATCAGCGTCGCAGCAACTCCGCCCACAAGGAAGAAAAATGTGATGGCGACCATGTAGAGGATGGCGATTCGCTTGTGGTCCGTCGTAAGCAGCCACGACTTGATGCCATAACTGACATTCAAGTAGTGCACGCGAGTGTCGATTTCCACTGGTGCGGTTGCCATTATTTCGTTGCCTTCCCTTCCTGCGGGGTCAAGGACTTGATGTAGGCAATAATTTGGAGCAATTCCTCTTCCGAGATTTCGCCTTTAAACGTGGGCATGAGAGGCGCATACCCTGCCACGACCCGATCCGAGGGATGAAGGATGCAGTGGCGGAGGTAATCGTCATCCACCACCAGCGTCGTGCCATCGGTCAGTTTTACCGGCTTGCCGTAAATTCCCACGAAGGAAGGTCCCTTGCCGGTTCCATGGCAGGTGATGCAGGCAAATTGTTGGTAGAGCTTGGCGCCTGCATCCACCATCGTACCGCCGCGGATTCCCCCACTGAGCCATTGCTCATAGTCGGTGGGGTTCATGACGATCACTTCGCCTTTCATCAGCGAATGGTTGGTGCCGCAGTACTGGTCGCAAAAGAGGTGGAACGTCCCGGTTTTTGTGGCCTGGAACCACTCGGTCGTATACATTCCAGGAACCACATCCTTCTTGATGCGGAAGGCCGGTACGGCGAAATCGTGGATCACGTCCTCGGAGGTCATCGTCAATTTTATCGGCCGGTTCACGGGAACATGCAACTCGTCAATTTCCTCGACACCCTCCGGGTGTTGGATCTTCCACATCCACTG
>JASHTZ010000291.1 GCA_030040295.1 Terriglobia bacterium
GGCCTTGAAGCCGTCGGGGAATTCCTGCGAAAAGACCAGATAGGGCGCATCATGATAGATGCGGAAGCCGGTGAGCAGTTTGACGTTTCCATCCGGCAATCGCCAAGTCATTGTGACCGCGTCGTACGCTCCCCACTTGTCCGTTCCTTGCGCGGCATGACTTTCCAACAAGACCAATTTCCCGTCTGCCGCGTGGGGCGAGCTACGATACCAGCGATCCTTCGCCAGCACGCTGACGATTCCCGGCCCTAGCCATGACGAACCCTTGTACGTTACGGAATAGTTGCCAGCGCGGATCGCGACCGCAATCCCGAATCGGTTGCTCAGTTCGTAAACTCGCTGCGCGCCTGGAGTACCAGCACACGGCCGGGGATGGAGGGAAATGACGCTGAGGAAGGCAACGAAGACGGGAGTGCGAAGCCGATAGAACATAGGAAATTACCGGGCAGTGGCTTCCCGCCCCAGGGCGATCATATCCTGAACCAAAACGTCGCCCACGTCTTCCCGGTAGTGAAATTCTCCATTCATCAAGGGGGTGAAGTAGGCCGCGTAGCGATATTGATCGTCTTTCATGTTGTAGCGGTCGGCGGCGGGAATGTATCCCACATAATCGTTCGCGTATCCCGCCACCCACACTTTCCAGTTCGGCAGCGCCTGCGCAATCTGGTTGGCAAAGGAGATGAACAGTTCGCCGGGATCAGTGAGAATCAGGACGTCTTGAATGCGCAGGGCCTGGATCTCCGTCTCGCGGCCATCGAGCGGCTGGCGATTGAAGCGATCGAGCGCGGCGCGGCAGGTGTCGCGTGTCCACAGAAGGCTGCGCTCCGCCCGGGGTGGAAGGCCCCCGTGTTTCAGCAAATCATCCGCCATCAGCATGGTCCGCAGCGCAAGCGACTTGTCCGTGGGAACCTCGGGAAGCGTGATCCTTTTCGATTCCATTGCCATTTGTTGGACATCGATTGGCGATGCACTGGCCAGCGCTTGGCGGACGTACCCGGCAAACGCTTCGGAAAGCTGGTTCAGCAGACTCAGGCATTTCTCGGGAGGCTGATTGTTGATCTGGTGCGCAGGGCGGGGATTGATGTCGCCGCACGAGCCTTGCAGATAAATTCCCACTGATCCGGGATTCTCCTGAACGATTTTCGCCAGTCCCACGCCCGTGAGGTCGGCGGAATACTCGTGCATTTGTTCAGAGAGAATCACGTTGTGCACGCTGTAGTTGACAATGAAGCCGGCCATCTTATCGCCCTGCATGAACTTGAGGACGCGAAGTTTCGTGTCCACCGGACCATTGTCATATTCGCGATTCTCGCCGATTCCTTCTACAGGGACTTCGCCATAGAAAACGCTCACGGGGTGCAGGTTATCGGACGCCGCGTTGATCGCGGCGGCGACCTTCTGCGGAAGGCCCTTCAGGTAATCCGGGTCCTGCGCGCCCCAGCCAATCCAGTGCGGAATGGCCGGACCGGAATGCGTGTGCGTGGCGCTTATCAGCACGCGGTTGCCGGGAATGCCCGTGCTCGACTCTACCGCCTGCCGCACCATTTGCGTAAAACCCCCAGTGACCGCCGCAACATCGCAGTCCACGACGGCAATTCGCACGCCTTCCAATTCCATCACCATGGCGTGGGCAAGCAGGGGATCGTGGATCGCCGTGGCCTTCCTTTCCAGGAAAGGTCCAAACCCCGCCATCTCCAGATTGAGAGGCGGCGTGATGTCTTCGGTGGCGAAACCCGCCAGCACCGTGCCCGCTCTCGCGCAACTTATCCCGAGTGTGAATAGAACGACAGTCAGCAGCATTCGCATCTGCTTACAGGACATTCTTCTGTCTCCAGAATAAATTACCCCCATCATATAACAGCCTTTGAAAACTGTGAACCCGGCGTCATATCCTCGACGATACCGTGGCCAATCAAGACAATCGAGGCGCGCTTTGGTGGTGCCTCAGTTTGAATTTGGGGCTCGGCCCCGTCCAAGTTTGCGTGCCACAATTCGCTGTAGCGGCGCTCTATGAGCGTCGTGTTGTACGGGCTTGCCATGGCAAGCCCCTGCGACGGTCGATAGACCGCCGCTACAGAATTCTAACTGCGTCACTATCCGCGCTTCAAACCATTGGACACCCTTCGCTGGTTGCGTATAATGACACAACGCCAAACCAAGGGTGTTGAAGTCTTAGAGAGCCGTCCCATGTTTGCAAACGAAGTGCTGAACAAACAAAGGCAGATTCTCGCCAGGAGGGTAGGATGGTCGTCTTCTGCAAGCGCTGTGGAACACCCGTCAAGCTCGAAAATTCGAGATTAGCTGACCCCGAGTACAAAGTAACCTGCCAGCAATGCCACCGGCCCGTGGTGATTGACGCTGTGCGGCCGAGCGGCACGCACGCAGCGGCAACTTCCCCCGGCGCGTCCGCCGCCGAGGATGCCGCGCAGGCGCCGGAAAGAACCCACTACCTGCAGCAGATCCGCCTGTTCAGCGGTCTTCCCTACGAAGAGTGCCTGCTGATTGAGAACCGCCTGCGGCCCCGGGAATTTGCCCCGCAACAAACGATCGTGAAGGAGGGCGGACCAGGCGATGCCATGTTCTTCATCAAATCCGGCGGCGTGGAAGTCCGCAAGAAAGACACCAATACCGGGATCGATTTCCTGCTGAGCGAGCTAAAAGCCGGCACGTGTTTCGGCGAAATGGCGCTGCTCACCGGAAAGCCCCGCGCGGCGAGCGTCGTGGCGGTTGAGCCCACCTCCTGTTCGGTGCTCGAACAGTCGGCATTTGACGAAGTTTTGCTGACCAGCTCCAAAGTTGGTCTGGCCATGAGCCGTGTGCTCGCCGAGCGCCTTGACGAGGCGAATCAACAAGCCGGCATCGAGTACATCAACCTCGCCAAACTCCAATTCGATCCGCGCGTTATCAAACTCCTGCCCCACCAGATGATGCAGCAGCACAAGGTAATTCCCCTGGCATTTTCGAGCAACCGGCTGACGCTGGCGATGGTGAATCCGAACAACCTGGTGGCGCTCGATGACGTGCGGCGCGTGATCAAAGGCGTAATCATCGAACCCGTGGTAACCTCCGAAGACGATTTCAAGCGCTTCATCACCACCACCTACGTTGACATCATCCGCAAAGAAGATGAAAAGCTGGCGCGTGAGATGGGCTCGGCAACTCTCAAGAGTACGCCACCGCCGGCGAAAGCCGCCGAAGCCACTGCTCCGCCGCCCAAGGTGGACTCGACAGAAAGCATCCTGGAGTCGCTGCAATCGGAAGCCTTGAAATCGCTGGAAGTGGATGAAAGCCAGCAGACCGCGGAAAATGTTTCGGACCTCTCGCATACCGCCGAAGATGCGCCCATCATCCGCATGGCCAACAGCATTCTGGCGCTGGCCATCAAGAAAGGCGCAAGCGATATTCACGTGGAGCCGCAGGAGAAGGACCTGGCCGTGCGCTTCCGCATCGACGGCGAGCTGCAATTGGTGCAGACGCTGCCCAAGAAAACCCAGATGGGCTTGATCTCGCGCTTCAAGATCATCGCCAAGCTCGACATC
>JASHTZ010000033.1 GCA_030040295.1 Terriglobia bacterium
GCGGAACGAACGGTAGGACATCTTCAATAATTCCGCCGCCTGGCTGCGAACTCCTCCGGAAGCTCGCAGAGCAGCTTGCAGGTATTGCTTTTCGATCTGCGCAACGTGGCTTTCAAAATCGATTCCTTCAGGGGGAATCTGAATTTCCCGCTGGCCGCTCGTCACAACTCCACTGACCGACTCAGGAAAGTCGGACAGCTTGATGGTTCCGTCGCGGCCATCGCTCACGGCCACGGCGTGCTCGACGGCATTCTCGAGTTCGCGCACGTTGCCGGGCCAGGTCCACCCGTTAAGGGCCGATAAAGCGTCCGCATTAAAGTCCGCAACCGCTTTGCCCATCTGAAGCGCAAACTTTCGCAAGAAGTGCCGCGCCAAGGGTTCGATATCCGTGGGGCGCTCCCTCAGCGGCGGGACGTGGACGGGAATAACGCTGACGCGGTAGTAGAAATCTTCGCGGAACTGGCCGGCGGCGACCATTTTTTTCAAGTCACGGTTGGTGGAAGCGATCAAACGCACATCGACAGCAATGTCCTGCGCGCCACCTAGCGGGCGCAAGGTTCTTTCCTGAAGAACCCGGAGCAGTTTCACCTGCATACCCAGGCTGGTCTCACCAATCTCATCCAGGAAGAGCGTGCCGCTATTCGCCGATTCAATAATTCCCTTACGGTTGGACTCGGCGCCGGTGAACGCACCTTTCATGTACCCGAAAAGCTCGCTCTCCAGAAGGGTCTCCGGAAAGGCTCCACAGTTGATGGAAATAAACGGTTTCTCCCGGCGCAGGCTGGCCTCATGAATGGCGCGCGCCACCAGTTCCTTGCCGGTCCCGCTTTCGCCCGTAATCAGCACGGTGCTGGTGGTAGGAGCAACAGTGCGCACCATTTCCAGGATCGACTCAATCGAGCGGCTATGCCCCACGATATTTTGCGCGGCAAACACGCGCAGCATTTCGCGCCGCAGGCGAAGATTCTCCTCGCGCAGCGCCAGATCCTCGAGCGCGCGGTCCACCGTCAGGCTGAGTTCCTCCACCAGTGTGTCCGTCTTGACGACGTACCGGTAAGCCCCCAGGTTTAAGGCCTGAATGGCGGTGGTCATCGTGGGCACGGCGGTAATCAGCACAAACGCCGCGGGGTTGCGCACCTGGTGAGCGTACTCAAGCAATTCAATGCCCGTCAGGTCCGGCATGCGAATGTCGGAGATGATGAGGTCATGAGCTTGTGATTCGATTTTTTTCTTGGCCGCCTGGCCGTTGGAAACGGTTTCCACCACATGGCCCTTTTTGCGAAAGGCAATCTCCAACACCTGGCAAAGAGATTTTTCGTCGTCGATAATCAGCAGTCGCGCCATTCAAGACCCTCTGGCTTCCGCATACTTTTTCAATCACCGCGCATTGATCAAACCATTCGGCTCCACCCTGCGGGATTGCTCCCTCATCACCTGAGGAGCGGACTGGAATTTCTATGTTTCTGGTGGCGCGGCCATTGACTGGTTGCTCAAACCTGACCGCGCTACGTGCTACTGAGCTTAAGTCGTCGGGAGAATCATCTGGGCCTTTGCGTCTTGCTTGATCTGCGCGACAAGCGCGTGCCCATTCAGCAATTCCGCGACAAGGGGATCAAGCCGGTCGAGCTCTGCTTGGACCACCTTTCGCCCGGCTTCGCGCGCCTGTGCCGCCTTGCCACCTATTTTCGATCTCCACTTCAGCATCACCTCCCTGGCCTCGCGCGCAACCTCCACGATTTGGCGGTGCAACTTTTTCTTCGCGTCGAACAGCGGAATAGGACACACCTCAAAGGGTCGCCGATGAATATCGCGCTCGCCCTGAAGTCCCTGCGATTGGTAAGGCTTTATGGCTTCGTTTACGAGCTTGCTGTTAAGGACACCGACTAAATAAAGAGCGTGATCCTCCGAGTCGGCATAGTATCGATAGGTGACGTGATCCGCAACGAAGCCCTGAACTGGCAGCTTCCCAACCTGAGTATGCTCCGCCGCCGTGAGATACGCCGCTGCCAAGTTCGTGCCTGATTTGTTGTATAGTACGATAAACCTCGCTTGAGGGTCTTGATTGGTGATCTTCTGGTCGTAATTAAGGTACTCGATCAGACTAGGTTGGCCCTTCTTCTTTCTTTCATTCCAAAGCCTCTCTGCGTTATCTACCCAGTCGGATGCACCCACTGCACCCTCAGCGAGGATTTCATCGCCATCCAGCATGGCAAAGCGTCCCTCCCTAGCCGCCACAGGCAGGACGACGAGACGGATTTCACGCACGGCAAAAGGTACGATGTCCTCCGCGAGCGCCGTTCCGAATAGAAACTCCCTTTCGACCCGCCCCTCCATCGCTACTTCAAATTTCCAGGGTTTCTTGGCACCTGCTTTGGCAGCCTTGGAAGTATGCAAGAATGGAATTTTTAAGACCAGTGGGCGGTCCGCCGGAGGCTCGACAAACCACAGTGAACGCGGAACCAGTGTGGCACCCTGAAAAACCATATGAAAGTATGGCGAGCGGACCGTCGGGGGGGTAAGGAATGACCATAAGGCCTTCCCGGATTTCAAGCTCTCCTTGGCCTGCTCCCAGGAGAAATTCCTTTGGCCGCCCGGCAACTCGCCAATCCAATGCGTAACCGGGATGCTCTCCGAATAGATGCGCGATTTGCGAATAAGCACGCAGGCGGGGACTTTGAATAGCCCGCCGACCTCTCCGAGGTCGATAATCCTGGTGAATCCCCGTTTCTGAAAGGCTAAGTGCTGCTTGGCGGGCAGGAGCACCGATCTTGGCAGAACGAACGCCATGGTCCCGCCGTCGCGCAAGAATTCGTGCTCGCAGTGCGCAAAGAAGACTGAGGAGGTGTCAAGCTGGGTGAAGAGCTTGCGGTCCGTCCTCTCCAACAGTTTGTAACTGAAAGCCAGTTCTTTGATTCTTGTTTTGTAGGCGGGGTCCTGAACATCCCGCAGAGAGAGCCAGGGCGGATTGGCGGCAATGACGTCCACCTTCTGACGGCGAAGGTAGGCAGGCCGGTAGGCGTTCTTAAGGATAAACGCCCACACCGTATCGCGCTTGCCTTTAACCAAACTCACCATCAGTTTGAAATTCTCACGCCAAAGAAAGATTTCGTCCCGGGAATATTTGCTGAGAGTTTTTGCGAAGCCTTGCTCGGCGCGCGCTTTCGATTCTTCCGATGAGGCGCCACGCCTGGCAAGTTGTGCCATTTTGTCAATTAAGCTGTCGAGGTCCCTTCCTCTTTCAATGCTTTCCAGCGGAATGTAAAAGACCTCACTCTCACTCGCCTTCACCTCCAGCGCTCTTTTCTTAGCGTCTTCGCCCGTCATAAGCGTGTCGGCAAGATATACTCGAAGATATATGTCATCCGGGTATTTCGGCAGCTCGCCTGCGAGGGCAAGAAGAATGTTCGCCTTTGCCATCAGAACGGCCACAGGATGTACGTCGATTCCCGTGACGGAGTCGAGAACCGTCTTGACCAAATCATTCCCCTTTAAGCCCGCCGCCCGAAGCCTCCGGATGGCGCAGAACAGGAATGTGCCGGAACCGCAAGCGGGGTCTAGTAACATACCGCGACGATAACCGATGTCGTCCAAAATCAACTCGGCGAGCCAGTCGGGGGTGTAAAACTCGCCCAGTTGTTGCCGGTCGCCGGACTCCACCAGCTCCTGGTAGAGTACCTTGAGCAAGTCCTCCTCAACTCGCGTCCAGTCGAA
>JASHTZ010000292.1 GCA_030040295.1 Terriglobia bacterium
TAGACGGGAATGCGGTCGAAATCCTTATAGTCAATAGTGGGCACGGGTTGAGATTCGATCTTCCAGCGCGTATTGTCTCCCGCCGCGCTTAGTTCGGCAAAAGCTTTTGGGCGGCGAATCACGGTTTGGGCGGCATCGGTGCCGGTCTGCGCATCCGGCGGGATGTGCAGGAGCCACGTGTAGGCATGTGGCGCAGCGGATTCCACTCGATCGTGCACGACGAAGATGGAAGGTTTTACAAAAACGTAATCGCGCGTCAGGCGGCTGAGTTGGGCGCCGTCGGCGTAGGCGGGCGCGAGGTCGGCGGAAAGGTAATCGGCGCCGGGTGAAAAGACATGGCCGGTAAATTTTGCGAAATTCTTGAAGGCCGGCCAGTAGCGGCCATCGTAATCTTCCTGGCTGAAGGCGTCGCCATCCAGCACGAGGGTGTTGTGCCCGGCGGCCTGAGTGAAGTAAAGGGGATAGAATGGATCCTGGTAGTAATTGGCGTACCCGGCCTCGGCAATCAATTTTTCACCGTAAGCGGCCACCTGAAAACTTCCCTGGTCGTGGTGCTCATGATTGAACCAGGGCCCCACGCGAATGGAAATCACCGTGTCGTCGGGAGTCCAACCGCTTCGCAGTACCGCGCTGCCTCGCACGGGGAAGATGCGTGAAGGCGGCACCGGGGACGGACTCACCGTTCGCGTGCAGCAAACTAAATCCAGCAGGCCGGGCGCTTCTTCCAAGGCTCTGCCCGTGTCGTGGACCTCAATGACGCCCATCAGGCTGAGGTCCGTGGCGGTTTGGTAAAACGCCTGAAGCGACGGGTCGCCGGCGAATTCTGCCCCCCAGGCGTAGCCGGAGTGCCCCTTCAATTCTCCATCGAAATCGCCCGTGTCGAGCAGAAGGTCGGGGCGAACCTGCGCGTACTCCAGCCACCAAAATCCCTGCATCATGTCCTCGTACCCGTGCGGGCGAACGTTCAGAGCGTGAAGGGCGGCCATTCCCCAGGAAAGCCCTTCCATGGCGAAGTTTTCGTAGCCGGCGGGTTCGGCTTCACTGCCATCACCGGGAAACAGTCCATACAACAGCCGCTCGTAAGCTACAGTCAGCTCAGCGAGGGCCGGGCCGAATCTCGTGGACCAATCCGGCAAATCCCCATACAGCGCCACACAGGCTTCAACGGCTCCTCCCAGCGAATGGGCCTGATGATTGCTCGCGTCGATGGGCAGGCGGTCGTTCAGGAAATAATCCTGCAAAGTGGGGAGGATGCTGAATTTCCAAAACGCCTCGCCGACAGTGGATTTCTCTTCCGGAGAAAGCTCATCGGCAATCAGGTCGTAGCCGAAAGCCACCTTCTGGGTGAAAATCCCGACTTCATAATAAGTGTACATTCCTTTGGCGATAAACCAGGGCGGCGTCCAGGTGGGCCATTGCGAGACGGTGAGGAGGCCGCGGCGCGCGGCGTCCAGGGCCTCCCGGTCGCCACTGATGCGGAAATCCAGGGCATTAAAGGCAATGGAGTTGCTGTATCCCTCCATCAGGTTGAAGTACTGCGGGATGCCGGGATGAATAATATAAGTTGGAAGCTGCAAGATGTTATTGCCGGCGTGAGGATTGTAGGCGAGAGATTTGCGCAATTCGCCGGCGCGCCGGTGGATGATGGCCAGCAGATCGTTGGAGTATGATTGCGAACGAAGTTGATCGAGGCGCTTGGCCGTGAGAAGCACTCGAGGGTGGGGCGGGACGTTGCCGAGGGCCAGAAAGTCGTATTCCGCCTCGCCCTCGGGGCTTGTAATTTTCGCCTGGTAGAGGCCGGGCTTCTCAGGCGCGATGACTTCAATGGCGCCGGTTGGCGAAGCGGCGGCGTTCCGGGCGGTTTCAAGGCGGCCGGCGTCATCGTAAATCGAAATCTCTGCCGCAGCCCCGGGAGTGACCTCAGACCTGAAGGGCTTGCCGCACTCGACCACCTGCCGGGCCACGGCAACATCGTCAACGCTGGAGCGATCGAGTTGAGGCGCCCGGACCTGGAGGCGGATTGGCGTCTCCGCCTGAATTTCCAGGCTGCGCAGCGTCAGCAGGGTGTGAGAACCGAAGGAAGGCCCCGCCACCTCGGCTTCCAGAACAATGATTTCCACGTCCGCCCCGTCCGCGGGAAATCCCAATTGCTGCCCGGTGATTCGGGCATCGTGCGCGCCGGGCTGAAAGGGAAGTGCATGGCCGAAGCGCTTCCCGTCCGTCGTCCCCAGGATCAGACTCCCGCCCCGGACTTTCCCATCCGTCGAAAAATCGTATTCGAGGTGAAAGGAAGAAGCGGGGAGGGCGTAAAACCGGAGCGGCCGAACCATTCCCACGCGCTGGATTCGCTCACCATAGGCAATCTTGTCGCGCACCAGCACCAGTGAACCATGCTGCGTTTCGGTGTAGATGGAGGGATCGTAGCCAACGTCCTGAGATAGCGGGAATCCCAGCCAGCCGGGAATTCCCTGGGTGAAATCTTCCTGGAAGGTCCAGGGTTCGTACCCCGGTCCGGCACCGAAAAGGGCTGGGGCCGTCGCGGCAAGAAACCCGAACGTCATCGCAAGGGCCGCGAGTTTCAAACGGATCATGATCGGGATCCCCGGGCCGCTTCATGAAGGCTCAGCAGCGCGCCTGCGTGCTTGCGGACTTTTTCGATTGCCGTCAGTACATCGTCCACATCCGCGTAGTCGCCCAGAAAAATGTAATGGTCGAGCCAGATGCCGTCCTTGCAGACGCGTTCGCTCTCCGGGAGCGAGAGTGACTCATAATCCTGGCAACTTTTCCATTTTCCGCACCCGCAGGGAGGGAGCGACTCCTTGCGGAAAAGGGGATTGCGATAAAGCGGATAGGGATAGGTGGGCTGCGCCGGGATTCCTTCCGCTTGCAGGGCGCGAAGGAAAAGGTCTCGGTCCACACCGCTGAAGGCCTCGGGCTGATAGCGCAAGGTCAGCAGATAATAAGGATGATTGGTCACGCGGGGGTCAACGTCGGGAAGATCCACGCCCTCGAAACCCCGAAGTTTCTCGCGAAAGTATTCCACATTGCGCTGGCGAGTTACGGTTTGCTCCGGAAGCCTTTTCAATTGGGCGGAGAGCACGGCGGCCTGAAATCCCGTGAGGCGATAGTTGGAGCCCACGATGAAATGCTCAAACCAGCCTCCGCCCTTGCGCCGTCCGCAATTGCAGTAGCTCCACACTCTCTCGGCGAGGGTGGAAGAATTGGTGATGACGATGCCGCCTTCGCCTGCAGTGGCCAGTTTGAAAGCCTGAAAGCTGAAAGCGGCGGCGGAGCCAAAAGTTCCCACGGGAATTCCTTGCCAGGTGGCTCCTTGGGCATGAGCGGCGTCTTCAATGAGCGCCAGGCCGCGGCGCATGGCGATGGCGCGGAGGGCATCCAGGTCGGCAGGGTGCCCGCCGAAATGCACGGCAATGATGGCGCGCGTGCGCGGCGTGATGGCGGCCTCGGCGGCTTCGGGAGAAAGGTTCAGGGTTTTCGGGTCAATGTCGGCAAACACCGGAACGCCGTGGCAGATCACCACGGCCGTGGCCGTGGCCACGAAAGTGATGGGCGGAACGATCACCTCATCGCCACATTCCAGGTCCAAAGCCCGTAGGGCCACTTCCAACGCCACGGTGCCGTTGCAACAGGTGATGGCGTGGCGCGCGCCGTGCAGGCGGGCAAATGACGCTTCAAATCGCTCCACGCCCGGGCTGTAATCGCCCCAGGTTCTGCTGCGCAGGACTTCCTGAAGCAACTCTTCCTCATCCTTTCCAAAATCCGGCCAGGCCGGGAACGGTTTCTCGCGAACCGGCTGGCCACCCCGTAACGCCAAATCCATATTAACGGCCTCCCGAAAGGGCTTTGTCGGTCAAACGACCGGTGTAACCCAGCAGCGTGGAAA
>JASHTZ010000293.1 GCA_030040295.1 Terriglobia bacterium
TAGTACTTCCTTTCGGAGAACGCCGGTTTTTGCAGAACGACTCTTCGGAGGCAACTCCAAACCTTTTGGGTAGCACTCCTCAATTGGGCGGCCGTTGACGTCATTATCCGAATTACGCAGCTTGATCGCGCTCCGCAGCTCGCTCCTGCCTGCACACCCGGCACGGATTCCAATACGCTGGAAAGTTCATTAACCAGTCTCTTCCATTCACTGAACGCATCCCAGACTGCCACCACACTCGTGAAATAATTGAAATCCTCGGGAATCCCCAAGCCGTGAGAGAGCAAGTCAGTTGGAATAATCTTCGATCTGTTGATATACACCAGCGAGTTGCCGATTAGAATTTCCGTTTCGTGGGTGAACTCCTTGAATTTCCATTGCTCGTCGCGCGCAATCCTGCCGGCGGCGAACGCCTCGTTCAGCATCAGGCAACTGCCTGGAGCCATCTGAACACACATGGACTGGTGAAGGGCCGAACCGGGATAAGGGATGAGATGTTCCGGGAAATACTCCAAAATCGCGCCATCTTCCAATTGGATGTTCGTTTCATGGCAAGCGGAGCGATTCAAGGTTCGGTACACTGTTGTGGCGGAGGGCGTACTCAAACAAACATGCGTTCCCCTTCCGAGCCGGACGTCCGTCCTCAGGCAATCGCCGCCTGCGATTCCTCCGGTGGGATTCAACATGAGCACAAATGCGGAACCATCGTTCTCGAGGTAGATGGGTTTCATGACTTGAAGAGGCAGCCGGAAGCGGCAACGGGTCAGTGCAGTGAGGTTTTCCTGACGTTCGAATTCCAGGGAAAGATAGCCGTCACGGCCAACACGGTCAGGATTCGAAGAGGAGGTCGTGCTGAATCCAGCGGGTGACGGTATCAACTCCAGTGCCGTTCTTGAGGTTCGTGAAGACATAAGGACGCTCTCCGCGGGCGCGTTTTGCGTCGCGATCCATTACCGCGAGGTCCGCGCCCACGTATGGAGCCAGATCAATCTTGTTGATCACCAGCAGGCCTGAGGCGGTAATCGCCGGGCCGCCTTTTCGCGGAATCTTGTCGCCCTCGGCAACGTCAATCACATAGATCGTCGCGTCCACCAGCTCCGGGCTGAAGGTGGCCGCCAGATTATCTCCGCCGCTTTCGATAATCACCAGCGCCAGATTTGAGAAGCGCCGGTTCAGTTCGCGAACTGCCTCGAGGTTGACGGAGGCATCCTCCCGGATGGCGGCGTGGGGACAGCCGCCCGTCTCCACGCCAATAATCCGTTCCGGCGCAAGCGCACCACGGCGCGTCAGGAATTCGGCATCCTCCCGGGTGTAGATGTCGTTGGTGATGACGGCGAGGTTGTATCGATCGCGCAGGCGAAGGCACAGCGTCTCCACCAATGCCGTCTTGCCGGACCCCACCGGCCCGCCAATTCCAATCCTGAGAGGCTTGGGAATCATGATCGAAACAACCTTGCCTCCAATTGCGCATGCCGCATCGAGGCGATTTCAATGCCCGGCACAAAGCTCCAAATGTCCTCAGCCGTTTTTCCCAGGGCTTCCGAAGCCAAACGCGCGATCACGGGGCGCATTTTCCAGAGCACTTGTTGTCCACGAAGTTGGCCGAGGGGCAATAGTCGAAGCGCCGCACCCGTCATTGCGGAAGCCGCGGAATAGAGATAGGTGGTTGCTGCCTCCTGCTCCGGCCATTCCTGAGTTCCTCCAATTGCGCCGTAACACACAGAATGGTGTCCGGGAGTCGCGCCGGATTCGGTGGCCAGGAAATAAGACTTCAGCAGCTCATGATCGCTGAGCGCGGCGGCAATTCTCATCATCTGCCTTCCCATTTGGCAACTGGCGTTCCGCAGTTCTTCCGCAGGTTTCATCGCTTCCACCATCGCATCGAGAGAGAGCAGCGCATCCAGGCCGCCATTACGGAAGGCACAGCGGTGCGCCGAAAGCATTACGATCACGTCCGTGGTTGCGACAGACCCCTCCAGATTCGATCGAATAAATTCGAAAACCCCTTCCGCGCCGGTCACCCGTCCGCTTTGGACGTAGTACTCAAGCCCGAAGGAATGGGCATAGGCTCCGGCGGGGAATAGCCCGTCGGAGAACTGAAGAAGACTCAGGAAGGAATCAATGGTCATGCCGGTGGCCCATTCCAATTGGTGTGAAGACGGCCAAACGCCGCTCCCACGGAACCCCCAGGCGCGCGAGCAATTGAACCATAGCGGAGTCGTCCGGGACCAATAATTGCTCGCCGTCGATCGCCAGGGGAAAATGGCGATTTCCCACCTCAAAGGCGACCCTCAGCGCCATGTCATGACTGGGGGGAGATATCGCCAGAGTTTTTTCCTGGGCAGCTTCCACGGAGGCATACCAGCCCGGCTGAACGCACAAAATGCCCCCGGGTTCGAGAACCGAGCCGGTTTGGAGCGCGATCGCGATCTCCCGGCCGCCGGCGGTGAGCAAACGGCCTCGTGTCCAGCGGCGCTGCTCCCAGGTAAGTACGACTTTATCTGCTTCCTTGCCTTGCAATTCCCCGGCGGGAATCGTCTCCGGAAGCCGGTCAACCACCAACATCGCGGCCGCCCTTTAGAATAGAAAATATCTCTGCGCCATGGGCAGAACCTTCGCCGGCTCGCAGGTCAGCAATTGGCCGTCCGCCCGCACCTCGTAGGTCTCCGGATCGACCTCCATCCGGGGCAATGCGTCGTTTAGTATCATGTCGCGCTTGGAGAGATTGCGGCAGCGGCTTACGGCAACGGTGAGTTTCTTTAGCCCCAACCGGGCAGCAATGCCCGCATTTACCGCCGCCTTTGACAAAAAAGTCATCGAGGTTCGATGCAACGCGCCGCCCAGGCTGCCAAACATGGGGCGGTAGAACACCGGTTGCGGCGTAGGAATTGACGCATTGGGGTCACCCATCACCGACCAGGCAATCATT
>JASHTZ010000294.1 GCA_030040295.1 Terriglobia bacterium
CAGGGCTGGGGCACGCACTACGACGTCGCGGGAAAAGGCTTCGTGGTCACGTCGTTTGCTCAAAAGTTCATTGACTTGGCCGTACTTCCGCAGATGAGCCTTTGGATCGGGTGGACCGTCATCGTCGGCGGTTTGCTCGGGAGCATCTACGCCGCCGTGTTCGTCCGTCGGACAGTTTCGCAGCCGGCGTCATGACATTAAGGTCGCTTTCCTCCTGCGCTTGAGGTTTTGCAACGAATCCCACACCCGGCAGGTTCGGGAAGGGAGGCCGTGCTCTATAACCTCGACGATGGTGATTTCTGACCATGCTTCCCAACCGAAATTGCGCAAATGCCTTCCAAACGCATTTCCCCTTTTGAATGAGCCGGGAAAACCCTTTTGCGTGACCACATAATCTAAGGGTTAGACAGGTCGGGACAGGACCGCAATTCAAATACTGGGATCCGGGAATTTTGATGCGGCAGATGAGGCGAGCGGACGCGGCCTTTGGAGATTCATCACCCGCACTGCATGTGGTGACGCGGGCGGTGATGTTAATCTGCCTCTTCGCGCTGCCCTTGCGCGGCCAGGACGTATTGACATACCACAATGACAATGCGCGCACCGGCCAGAACCTGAACGAAACGACTCTTACGCCCGCAAACGTGAACTCCTCACAGTTTGGCGAACTTTTTCAACTGAGCGTGGACGGCAAAGTAGACGCGCAGCCGCTCTACGCTTCTTCGGTGGCCATTCCCGGCCAGGGAACTCCCAATGTGCTTTACGTCGCCACCGAGAATGACAGCGTTTACGCGTTCAATGCGAACAATGGCGCGCAACTCTGGCAGGTTTCCCTGATCGGGCCGGGCGAAACCACTTCCGACAATCACGGTTGCACGCAGATAACACCGGAAATCGGAATTACCTCGACGCCCGTGATCGATCGCACAAGCGGGCCGAATGGAGCCATCTACGTTGTCGGCATGACCAAGGACGCCTCTTCGGCCTACCATCAGTGGCTCCATGCGCTCGACATGACCACCGGCGCGGAGTTATTCGGCGGCCCGACGGAAGTGCAGGCCAGCTATCCCGGGACGGGGGCCAACACCAATGGCACGAACGTCATCTTCGATCCCGGACAATATGCAGAGCGGGCGGGCCTATTGCTGCTGAATCACGTCATCTATACTTCGTGGACATCCCATTGCGACTTTACACCCTATACCGGATGGATCATCGCATACAGTGAAAGCACTCTCAGCCAAGTCAATGTCCTCAACCTCACGCCCAACGGCAGCGACGGGTCAATCTGGATGAGCGGCGGAGGACTGGCGGCGGATTCGGCTGGAAATATTTATCCGTTGATGGCGAACGGGACGTTTGACACGACGCTCAACTCATCAGGATTCCCTTCGCAAGGTGATTACGGCAATGCCATGGTCAAAATCTCCACAGCAAATGGCGGGCTGGCGGTGGCCGATTACTTCACTATGTCGAGCACTGTGGCTGAATCCGATGCGGATGAGGACCTGGGCTCCGGCGGCGTGCTGATTCTGCCGAACATGACGGACGCCAGTGGGGTGAGCCACCAACTGGCCGTGGGAGCAGGAAAAGACCAGGCGCTCTACCTTGCCGACTGCAATAACATGGGGAAATTCAATCCTTCTGCCGACAACATCTATCAGGAGTTGCCGGGCGCTTTGCCGGGAGGAATTTATGGGATGCCCGCCTACTTCAATGGATTGCTCTACTACGGGCCAGTGGGGTCCAACCTGATGGCTTTTCAGTTTTCCAACGCGCTGCTCCAGTTGCCGCCGGTCTCCTCCACCGCCACCATCTTTGCTTATCCCGGTGCAACGCCCAGCATCTCCGCCAACGGCACAAGCAACGGCATTGTGTGGGCGACGGAAAACACCAGCCCCGCCGTTCTGCACGCTTACGCCGCCAATAACCTTTCCAATGAACTCTACAACACCAACCAGGCGGGCACACGCGACCAGTTTGGAACCGGCAATAAGTTCATCACACCAACGATCGCGAACGGAGAAGTATTTGTGGGCACAACCAGTGGAGTGGGCGTGTTTGGATTGTTGGGCTCAGTCTCGGATTTCGTTCTGTCCGTGAACGGAGGAAATCCAACTTCCGCAACAGTGTCGCCGGGGCAGACCGCTCAATACTCGCTGAGCGTGTCGGCCGAAGGAGGATTCAATCAAGCCGTTTCATTTACCTGCACAGGCGCGCCGACCGGGGCGACGTGCACGGTTTCGCCCGCCTCCACCGCTCCCAGCGGAAGTTCCGCTATAACATTGGCCGTGAGCGTCGCCACAACGTCGGTGGGAACGCCCGGTTGGAGAGGGTTCGGCCCGATCGGTGGAAGGATGGTGATGGGCATCATCGGGGCCCTCGTGGCGCTGGCGTTTGCCTTCATGTCTATTGCAAAACGCGACCGCCAGAGGGCTTACGCCGCGCTGGCTGCATTCGGGCTTGCTGTGGCGATGGGCACGGCCGCGTGCGGTGGTTCCACACCCATGAGCGGCGCCAATTCCGGCACCCCGGCCGGAACGTACAATCTGACAGTCACCGGCACGTCAACCTCGGGAACAACCACCCTTACCCATAGCGTCACACTCCAACTTATCGTAAGCTGACGCGGGTGCGAAGGGATGGCCTCGCACATCGGTAAATTCCTGGATGTAAACGAACATTCGCCTTAAAACGATTGAGACGAATGAACTCTCCCCGCGTCCAATTCGTTATAATGAGTGGGCCTGATTGCACGGTGAATCCACGCAGCACTCGATGAATTCAAAAAACAAGGAGCGTTCATGAAGCTTTGGCGATTGACCATACTTCTATTCTGTTCCCTGGGACTCGCGGGTACAGCGCTCGCTGTGGAAGGATGGAAGGTGCCAGCCGTCACGAAAAAGTTCCCGAACGGGCTGGTGGTGGTTGTATCCGAGGACCACTCGGCGCCGACCTTTGGGCTTTGCATCTCCTACCGCATCGGTTTTCGCCTGGAGCCACCGGGCCACACGGGTTTCGCGCACCTTTTCGAGCACATGATGTTTGAAGGAACGCCCGATGCGCCTAAGGGGACATTTGACCGCGTGATCGAAGGCGGCGGCGGATACAACAATGCCGACACGCGCTACGATTTCACCGAGTACGTTGACTCGGCGCCCATCTCCGCGCTCGAACCCGTACTCTGGCTGGAGGCCGACCGCCTGAAAACTCTCGATTTCGCTCCCGAGCATCTCGAAAATCAACGTAAAGTGGTGGAGGAGGAAGTGCGTGTAAATGTGCTGAACCAGCCGTACGGCCTCTTCTTCGCCATTGATCTGCCGAGCAGGGCTTTCGACAAATTTCCCAACGCGCACAATTTCTACGGCGACTTCAAGGACCTGGACGCGGCGAACATTCAGGACGTGGAAGCCTTCTTCAAGCACTACTACGCACCCAACAACGCAGTGATGGCGATTGCCGGCGACGTGACTCCTGCCGAAGCCTTCGCGGAAGTGGAAAAATATTTCGGCGGAATCGCTCCGCGCCAGGTACCGCCTAAGCCCGACCTGAACGAGCCGCCCCAAACCGCCGAACGCAGCTCGATTGAGCAGGACAAGCTGGCGCGCGTGCCGGCGCTGGCCATCGGCTATCGCATGCCGCCGCGCCATTCGCACGAAGCCGTGGTGGGCGCGCTGGTGGGCGAACTGCTCCACAACGGACAGGCCTCCGTGCTCTATCAGGCTCTGGTAAAGGAAAGGAAAGTTGCGCTCGATGTAAGCGGGGGCGTGAATTTTGTCTTCGGCAATCCTTTCGAATACGACGGCCCGACGTTGCTGACCTCCTTCATCATCTATCCGCCGAGCGTAAAGGAAGACGAAGTGCTTGCCGCGTATGATGCGGCATTGAACGACCTCGCCACGAAGGGACCCAGCCCGGCGGCGCTCGCGCGCATCAGCGCCAAAATGCAGTCGGACTGGTATTCGAACATGGAAGTTCCTGTCGACCGCGCTTCCCTACTCTCCCACGCCACGCTGCTGGACGGAACGCCCGATGCTGTGAATCAGGTTCCGGACGAGCTGGCGCGGGTGACAGCGGCGGAGGTGCGGAACTTTGCCCGAACATATCTGGTGAAAACTCATCGTACCATCATCGATCGCGTCCCCGCGCTGGCCAATGCCAGCCTCGGCGGCGGCGAGAAGGGAGCCCGCTAATGATCACATCTTCGCGATCCAGTGCGTCTCATCCCGCCCGATTACCCCGGACGGGCCGACGAGCCGGGAGTGAAGGCATTCGATTCCCTGCCACTCTCACCATTGTCTGTTTAATGCTTTTCATCGCCGCCCGTCTGCGTGCCGCCGACAAGGAAAAACCCTTGCCCAAGGACCTGCCGGCCTACGGAGAATTGAAACCTTTTGTTGCACCGCAGGTCACAACGCATACCCTGCCGAATGGATTGACGCTTTGGTTCGTCGCGCGCCGGGGATTTCCAAAGGTTTCCTATACGCTGGCCGTGCGGGGCGGCATGTCGACTGATCCGCAGGATCGCCCAGGCCTTGCGGATTTGCTTGTTGCCACGATCGGCCAGGGAACCACCACTCGCAACGCCCGGCAGATTGCCGAGGAATTGCAGGCGGCGGGCGGCGATCTGAATGGCAGCGCGGGGGTCGAGTCCATCGTGATCAACACCAGTGTGCTTTCAACAAAAGCCGAAGCGGGGCTCGCCGTGCTCGCTGACGTCGCGCAAAACGCCACATTCCCCGAGAGCGAAGTAGAACTGGCCAAGCGCAACGCCGCGGACCACCTGCAACAGCAGGAGGCCGACCCCCAGTTTCTGGCAAGCCGTGCCTTGGCCCGCGCCCTCTTTGGGCAGCACCCCTACGCCGTGATTTCCATCACTCAGGAAACCATCGCCAAAGCCACAACGCAGGAATTACGAAGCGAGTACGCGCGGCGATTCCGGCCGGACCAGGCGCTGCTGGTGGTGGTGGGAGATTTCGATTCCGCCGGAATGGCAAACGCCTGCGAATCACTCTTCGCCCATTGGGCCACACCTTCCGCTCCACCCGCGCCGCCCGTGGAGAAACCTACCTTCGTCCCGCAGCACGCGGTGTTCTTTGTCAATCGGCCCGATTCCGTGCAGACGACCATCGCCCTCGCGTCACTCGCCCCGGCGGAGGGAAGCCCTGACTACGCCGCGGTTCGAGTGGCAAATGCACTCTACGGCGGAATGTTTGGTTCGCGCTTGACGATGAATATCCGCGAGGATAAGGGATATACCTACACGCCGGGTTCCTATGTGACTTCGCGGCGGACTACCGGCATCTTTCAAACCTGGGCGTCGGTGCGCAACGAGGTTACTGGGGCAACGCTCAACGAGATTGATTATGAGTTGAACCGCATGGCGACCACCACTCCCTCGGCGGAAGAACTCGCACACGCGGAACGCTACCTGGTGGGCACCGAGGCGCTCGAACTCCAATCGCAGGATTCCGTGGGAAGGTCGCTGGCGCGCCTGTGGGTTCTCAACCTGCCGCCGGAAGAGTTGGGCCGGGAAAATGAGGAGATCGGCAAGGTAACCCTCAGGGATGTTGATGATGTCGCGTCCCGTTATTTTCTCGCGGCGCGCCAGACCATTGTG
>JASHTZ010000295.1 GCA_030040295.1 Terriglobia bacterium
TGGTGCGTGAGGAAGTCGGGGCTTTCGAGCTCGCCGGCCACGGCCCGGGCGAGCTCCGGCTGCAAGATTTTGAACGCCTCGTCGGGCAGCGCGGGAGTGAGTTCATTGGCAGCCAGGAGTTGCACCGCCTGGTCGAATTTCGCGGGCAATGCCTGAACGGAGAATGAGGTGCCGGCGGATTCCTCCGCGCCGATGTCATCCAGCGCCTTCTGGAATGCCACGCGATCGAGGTGAGTCGTTCCATAATCGAAAAGTTCATTGAGGAGACCGCTCGCGCCTTCCTGCCCCTCGGGCACCTCGACGTTGGAATTGTTTTTAATCCGGCCCACGACGCTGACGGTGTCGCTCACCGTCTCCGGCACCACAATCAGCTTCAAGCCGTTGGGGAGCGTGCTGACCACGGGCCGAACGCTCGATTCCGGCACCGCTAAGCGGCCGAGCGCTTTCGACGCCCACTCGGGAAGCGCAACCTCGTGGGTTTGCGTTGCGGCCAGCGACTCCTGGCCTCCAAACGAGCTCGAGGAAGTGGGCTTGCCCGACGGTTGGGGAGTCAGGACGGCAGTTATGGCCTGATCGAAATTCAGATACTTCGCCGCCACGCGACCGACGTCCGCAGGCGTGGCTCTGGCGATGGCCTGAATATCTTCGTCGGGCGATTGCCGCCCCTCAACCGCCACGGCGTCTGACCAATCCATGGCCAATCCGGAAACCGAGTTCTTTTGGAATTCGGCGTCGACAATTTCGTGACGCCGCGAGGCTTCAATCAAATCGTCCGGCACCCCGTTTTTCAGATCGTCGGAGAGGATTTTCTTGAGCTCCTGAATCAATTCATCCCCACTGGCTCCTTTGGGAAAAACCGCGACGGCGTAACCGAGGCTTGCTTCCGGCAAGGTGGCGAGTTCGAACCCCGCGTCAAGCGCCTTGCCGTCCGGAACAAGCTGGTATAACGTGCCGCGCTGACTGCTCAGAGCGTCTGCCAATAATTGTGTTGCTGCGTAGTCCGGGCTGTTTGACCCCGGCATGCGGAACGAAAGCACCGCCAGGCCGTAAGGCAAGTCGGTGGGAAGCGCCAGGGCATTGCCGTGCACATTCTCCAAATTCACCTCCGGGCGCGCGGGCAGAGCTTTGCGCGGAATCCCGCCAAAGAGAGTCTTTACTTCAGTGAGAACGTGCTGCGGCTGCACGTCACCGGCGATGACCAGGATGGCGTTGTTAGGAGCGTACCAGGTGCTGTAGAAATCGTGCAGCATTTTCGCTGTGGTTTTGTCAAAAGAAGGGCGCGTGCCCAGCGCGTCGTGAGCGTAAGGCGTTCCCTGAAACATCGCTTCCAGCAACTGCGTGTAGAAAACGTATTGCGGATTGGAAAGATCCGCCGCCACCTCCTGCTCAATGGCGGGGCGCTCTTCGTTCCACAATTCTTCAGTGTCGAGCGCACCGCTCATGCGGATGGCTTCAACATGCAACGCGACATCAAGGTCTTCCGCGGGAACCGTGAAGAAGTACTGTGTTACAGTCTGCTGCGTGTCGGCGTTGAAATTCCCGCCCATGGCCGCGGCAATATTCGCCAGTTGATCTGCGGACAGGTCGGGGCTGCCGCGGAACATCATGTGTTCCTGGGCGTGCGCCGTGCCGGGAAATCCCTGCGGAGCTTCGTTTGAGCCCACCAGGTAGTTCAGAACGGTGGTCGCCACCGGCGCGAGCGTGTCGCGAACGATCACCACCCGAAGGCCGTTTTCCAAGGTTGCGCGAGTGACGTTGGCGGATTCCTCGGGCCCGGGCATTGCCGGGTCGAGCCCGGTGCTGAACAAGAGCGCGAGGGCGAAAGGCGCCAGAACGATCCTCGCGAGGTTCCCAGGGCGGCGGAATGAGCGTCTCCACATCATGAAATTCTCCCGAGTCTGGATTAGCCATGCTCTTCGATGTCGCCGAACATGCCCTCCTCAAGATTACTCAATTCGCGCCGAATTGCATAGAGTTGAGGCGCCAGAACTCACCTTGACGCTCGCGGGAGGCGCGCACTAGAATGGCTTTTTGCTCATTACTGCAAAACGAGGAGGTTTATGCTTGATGGTCAGATTCCGGAAGGGCTGACGTTTGATGATGTCCTGCTGGTTCCCGGCAAATCCGCGATCTTGCCCACTCAGGTGGATACGCGCACGCAATTGACGCGTCACATCACCCTGAACATTCCCGTGGTAAGCGCCGCCATGGACACGGTAACGGAATCGCGCCTGGCGATTGCCCTTGCGCAGCAGGGCGGCATCGGCATCGTGCACCGCAGCATGCCCATCAACCTTCAAGCCATGGAAGTGGACAAGGTGAAACGCTCGGAAAGCGGGATGATCGTCGATCCAGTAACCATCGGGCCCAAGGACCGCATATCGGACGCGCTCGAGATCATGAAGAAATACAAGATTTCCGGCGTGCCCGTGACCCAGAACGGCAAGCTGGTGGGCATTCTCACCAACCGCGACTTGCGATTTGAAGACCGCCTCAACCTTCCGGTGGAAGAAGTGATGACCAAGGAGAACCTAGTCACTGTGGCCGTGGGCACCACGCTCGAAGAGGCTGAAGGAATTCTGCACAAGCACCGCGTGGAAAAACTGCTGGTTGTGGATAATTCCTATAACCTCAAGGGCCTGATAACTGTAAAAGATATTCAGAAAAAAATTAAGTATCCCAACGCCTGCAAGGATGAGCAGGGCCGCCTGCGCGTAGGCGCCGCGCTGGGCGCGACGGGCGATTACCTGGAGCGCGCCGCGGAGTTGGTAAAATCCAAGGTGGATGTGCTGGTGGTTGACACGGCGCACGGCCACTCGACGCGCGTTCTGGACGCCGTCGAAATGCTCAAGGAGAAGTTTCCCCAAATCGACCTGGTGGCGGGCAACGTGGCCACGTTTGCCGGCGCGTGCGACCTGATTCAGCGTGGCGTGGACGGCGTGAAGGTGGGGATCGGCCCCGGCTCAATTTGCACCACGCGCGTGGTGACCGGGGCCGGCGTGCCGCAGATCACCGCTATTTCCGATTGCGCGCGCGCCGCGGCGAAGTCCGGCGTGCCGCTGATTGCCGATGGCGGCGTCAAATTCTCGGGCGACCTGCCCAAAGCCATCGCCGCTGGCGCGAGCTCCGTGATGCTGGGCAGCCTGTTCGCCGGCACGGAAGAGAGCCCCGGCGAGACGATTCTCTACCAGGGTCGCAGCTTCAAGTCGTATCGAGGCATGGGATCGATCGCCGCAATGACGGCGGGCTCCGGCGACCGCTACTCGCAGGAAAAGGAAGTCGCGCGCGGCGAGGTTTCGAAGTTGGTGCCCGAGGGAATCGAGGGGCGCGTTCCTTACAAGGGCCTGCTGGAGGATCTGGTGGCGCAACTCGTGGGCGGATTGCGCTCCGGCATGGGCTATTGCGGCGCCGCCAGCATTCAGGACTTGCGCGAGCGCGGGCGCTTCGTGCGCATCACCTCCGCCGGCCTGCGCGAAAGCCACGTCCACGACGTCATCATCACCAAGGAAGCGCCCAACTACTGGCTGGATTAGCCCCCGAACCTACGGCTGCTATGCAAAGAGCAAGAGAAGCGCGGCGAGCAAGGCCAGGGCGCTTGAAAACCCAAATGGCGCGGCAGGCGAATAGCGCTGCCAGATCCAACCTGCTAGCACGCTTGCCGGAAATGCCGAAACTCCCGTCACCCAGTTAAACACTCCGAATATCGATGCCCGCGAATCGGCCGGCGCAAGGTCGGCAATCCACGCTTTCATCACTCCCTCAGTCAATGCGTAATAGGTTCCGTACACGGCGAAGAGGAACCACGCCAGTTGCGGCGTGCGCGTGAACGCGAAGCCGG
>JASHTZ010000296.1 GCA_030040295.1 Terriglobia bacterium
GTCGACGTAAGGAAATTGCGCAGGGGGAGAAGCGGCAAGCACCCGCGCGCGCTGAATCAGCATCACCGCGATGGGCGCGAGCGAGGCAAGGCAGCCGTAGGCCAAGGCACGCGGTTGCCGCCGTTCCTTCCACCCTGTCAGCTCGTAGAGGACGATAACGCCTACAATCACCACTCCACTTTCCTTCGAAAACACAGCAACGGCCGTCGCCGCCATCAATCCACATAGCCATAAGAGGCGAGGCTTTCCTGTGGCTTCCCTGCTTTTGAGATAAGCCATAAATCCAGCGAGGATCCCCATGCCGCAAAGCAAGTCCGACCTGCCGATCATGTTGGTAACCGATTCGGTGAGCACGGGGTGAACAGCCCACAGCGCGGCGGCAAAAAATGCCGGCCAGAAATCGCGAAGCAGCTGGCGCATCAGTGCGTAAACCAGCAACACATTGCCGAGATGAAGCAGGAAGTTGATGCAGTGATAGCCCTGCGGGGAATCGATGTTGCCCAGCACAGAATAATTGAAAAGGTAAGAAAGAGTCGTCAGCGGCCGATAAAGGCCGCTCTCTCCCGTGGGCCACCAATAAGTGTGTTGGAGAATCAGCCGGATGTTATCGACGGTCAATTGCCGGATGCGTGGATCCTGAAGCAGCAGGCCCTTATTGTCGAGCACAAAGCCGGCGGAAAAGGAATTGGCATAGGCGAGCAACGTCAAAAGGACGAGCGTGGCGGCGGCCGCGAGTCCTCTCCACCTCTCCCAACCTCCAGCCTGTGGTGTAGTCTTCTGCTTCTTTGCGGCTTTCTTTCTGGCTCTTGTGCTCACTCGAAAGTTCAGATTCCGTTCAGATTCTTCAGTAGATCAAGAAATCAACTCGTGAGTTTACATAATGCCACAGTTGGAGGGCACACAAAAATGGGCCGGGTGATTGCCCGGCCCTAGGAGGTTGCGGAGCGGCGCGATTTCGAAGATATCCAAAGCAAGCCGCAGATCTCCGAATCTGCGACGCCCTGCCCTAAAACTCCAACCTGCCCACGAGCTCGATGATACGCGGATAGTTGCTCTGGGTCTCGCCGAGAAAAGACGCGAATTGGCCGCTGGTTGCAGAAAGATTTGGCCCGTCTTCGAACCACTGCGTGGTGTTGGTGGCGTTCATAAAATCGGCATAGAACTTAAACGTGAACCGTTCGTTAATTCTCGTAACCTTGCCGAAATTAATCTCCAGGTCGCCGATCTCAGGCAGGCGGAGCTGGCTGATGTAAGGAGACCAAGTCGTTAGCTGGTCGGGTTCAAGAATCTGCCAGGCGGGATTTTCGCTTCCAGTGCAATTCGAGAGTGACCCATTCAGCTCGAGCGTGCAAGGGTTAAACCAGTGTGCGATAGACTGGTTGGCAATGTGCATGTTATTTCCCGTGGGCGCTACGCCGGTGGGAAATGGCATGGGGAACCCGTCCATCCAGTTGAACATGAGGCTCGTGAACCAGCCGCCGATAAGCCGGTTTACGATGGGGCTCGTGTTCGGGGCGAATCGCATGCCCGGCCCGAAGGGTAGCTCCCAATACGCGCTCAGTTTGAACTGGGCAGGGACATCGTAATAAGAGATAGTCCACGCAGGAGTGGGATCGGTAGGATTGAGATAGGCCATCGCTTGCATGGTCTTTGACCAAGTGAAATTGGCATCGAAGTCCAAACCGTAGCTCATGCGCTTCTTCATGTCCACGGTCAGGCCGCTATACTTGGTTTTGCCGACCGGAATGTAATCCTCCGTCACGCCATTAACAGGAAACTGCGGGTAAGGGACAAGCAAGTCCTCTTCCGGGACGGTGCTTGCCGCGAGATATGTTCCCGTCAGCAGGCCTAAGTAAGGTGCGTCTTGCGTGACTCCGGAGGCCGCCAAGAACGGGTTGGCCACGCTGCCGGTCAGGGTCGCGACGGTGGCCGCCGAAGGGTATGTTGCTGTCGATCCTGCCAAACCCAAGTCCTGAAGCGAAAGATAGTTGAGATTCCTGTTGACGGGTAGCCGGGAGATGTAGCTGCCGACGTACTGGGCGCTCGCCAGCCAATTGCGGCTGAATTGGTGTTGAATGTTCAGCGAGTACTGCTGCGTCCGCGGCATATTCATGTCGGGATCCGGAAAAGCGATCCCTTGACCCAGGCCGGTGGCAAGGCCATCGGCGGCGCCGACCGGATGGAGGATTCCATTCGGAAATGGGTTTTCCAAGCTGATGTTGGGGTTGGGAATTCCTGTCTGGATGGAGGATACCAGGTTGGTGGTCTGGCTAAACCCCGGAGGTGGGCCAGGATTATCATAATAGTCGGCATAAATCATCCCGTAACCGCCGCGGATAACCGTGTTCGGATGGACTTCATAAGCGAAACTAAGGCGGGGGCCAAAATTGCCAAAATGCGGATTCGGAGTCCCGCGCTGATCGCCCCCAAGGGCAGCGAATTCCAGCCCTCCTTGCAAATTCATTCCTGGAATTTGCAGCGGGCTGGCGCAGGCGGCGCAGAAGCCGGTCGCGAGCGCGTTGAAACGATCCGTTAACGGCCCTTGATAATCCCAGCGCAGGCCCGCGGTCAGAGTCAATTTTCGCGAAACGTGGATATCATCCTGCGCGAATAGCGAATAGAGGTGGATCATGTTTGCCGGCTCTGCTTCAACCTGAATGTTTCCGCTCGCGGGGTAACCCAATAGGAAATCCGCGATGGAGTTTCCGGTGGCGGAGGAAAGGGCGAGCGGATTGGCCGTGGTATAGATGCCAGTGAAGGTGAAGTCACCGGATGCATTCCCGGGGGAATTGCTAAGATTCAGGATGTCCATCATCTGGAAGCCGAACTTCCAGCTATGCCGGCTGAGTTGTTTGTCCAGGACGACGTTGGCCGAATAAGTGGGGTCCGCAGTAATAGATTCTATCGACGCGCCGGCCCCGTTATAATTCGACCAGTTAAAAATGGGAAAATGCGCCGTGGCCTGGCCCACAAAGGTAGACGAAAAGCCCAGATTGGCAAGATTCAGCCCGTTGCTGATGGTGCTCCCTCCGCCTGAGACGAACCGATCGATTCCGGCGCGCGCTTCCAGCACTGTCGTGGGACTGAAGGTATGGGTTACGTCTAATGTGAAATCATCATTCGCTCGTGAAAAGGGTGAGTTGGAGGTGGTATCCGCAGGGTTTAAGGTTGAAACCGTCGAGTAAACGTAGGAGCGCGTTTCCGAAAGTTGATTCCAGCCATAGCGGAAGAAGGCATGGGTCTTGTCAGAAAGATTCCAATCGGCGCGGCCGCCGAATTCAGGCAAATTATCCAGAAACTTCCTGCTGCTGGTTGTGTTCACGAAGTTGTTGAGCTGCGTATATTGCGCTCCCGGCGTGTTGCCCAGCGGGATGTAGGCAAGCACCTTTTGGGCCACCGCGCTCAGTCGGTTGGAGGGGATGATGTTGCCGGAGAATGCGCTGCGGGTATAAGCGCCCGGGCCGGTTTCCGTCGTTGTCAGCGGATCGTAGATGGTTTGGAGTGTCCCACTGCTGTTCAAGACCTGCGAGAAATTGCCTTGATCCATCGCTGCCGTGGGCACCGACTCCGTAAAGGGATTCGGCTGGTCTCGCTTGACCTCTTGCCAGTCGAAAAAGACGAAAAGCTTGTCTTTCCTGAGGGGAGCGCCGGCGGAGACGCCGTACACGTTAAAGTGCCAAGGCGATATAGGAATGCCGGCCGCGTTGTCATTCCAATAGTTGGCGTCTAACGGAGTATCTTCAAAATATTCGTAGGCGTCGCCATGGATGTGATTCGTTCCACTCTTGGTAATCGCTTCGATCACGCCTCCGGTGCTCCAGCCGTACTCTGCGTCATACATCGTTTCCTGGACGTTGATTTCCTGCACGGCATCCGAGGGGGGAACGAAGGCCACGCCTGAAGCCATGTTGTTATTCGACGTGCCGTCCACCAAATCCAGGTTGGCGCAACAGCCCGTTTGTCCCTCATACCCATTCCCTCCTCCCTGCCCTGAGAGTCCGCCGCTAATGTCAAGCTGCTGGCTGCCGGAGGTGTCGAAGGGCGTAAGCGACCTGCTCGACCCGGTCATCGTGATCCCTGACGCATAACGTACAGTCTCCGTGTAGTTCTCGCCACGCAGAGGCAGGTTCGTCATCAGTTGGCTGTCAAGTGTCCAAGTCTGCTCGCCGGATTCCGCTTGGATCAGAGGCGAGTTGGCGGCCACAGTGATTGTCTGAGTCACGGTGCCGAGTTGGAGCGTGAAATCCATCACCGCTTTCTGAGCCACTTGCAACGTGATCCCGCTGTGGACAAGCGTTCTGAAGGTTTGCTTTTCGACAGTGATCGTGTAAGGGCCCGCGTTCACGAAGGGAATCTGATATAGCCCGGTCGTGTTGCTCGCTGCGGTGTAAACCGCGCCGGTGTTTGTTTGCTTCGCTGTTACAGTGGCGCCCGCCAC
>JASHTZ010000297.1 GCA_030040295.1 Terriglobia bacterium
TGAAGGGCATCAGGAGCCACGAAGTTCTGGCTTCCGTGGGCGAGTTGCGGCGCCGGGCGGATTTGTTCTTTGAGCTGTTCCCGGCCACGGAGGGGCGTTCCAATTTTGACCATCGGGAGAGTTTCCTGGAAGTGCATCGCGGCGCGTATTCGGCGCTCACCAACGCGCTGATGCTGCTTCAGACGGAACTGAGCCGCGTGCCCGAGCGCCCCGAAGAAATCAACAATTTATCGAGGCGCGCTCTCGAATTGCGCGCGGCATTCGAACTGGTGCTGGAAGGCCAGGAACGCAACATGGTCTATTGGTGGGAGCGCCGCGGGCGCGGAGTGTTCATGCAGGCCACGCCCATTGACGTCTCCGGCCTGCTTCGCGAGCGCCTCTTTGAGAAGGTGGAAACCGTGATCTTGACCTCGGCCACGCTGGCGGTGGGAGGAAGCTTCGATTTCCTCAAACGGCGGCTGGGAGTGCAGAACGCCAAGGAGCGGATTCTCGCCTCGCACTTCGATTTCGCCCAGCAGGCGCTGCTCTACACGCCGGTGCATTTGCCTGACCCGCGCCAACCGGACTTTGCGCGCCTCGCGACCGATGAAATCATGCACTTGCTGAAGGCCACGCGCGGGCGGGCGTTTGTGCTTTTTACTTCCTACGCGCAAATGCGCGATGTCTACGAGCGTGTGCGGCCGCGCCTGCGATATCCCCTGATGATCCAGGGCTCCATGCCGCGGACGGAATTGCTGGACCGCTTCCGCTCCACGCCGCACGCCGTGCTGTTCGGCACCAGCTCGTTCTGGCAGGGCGTGGATGTGCAGGGCGAGCAACTGAGCGCCGTGCTGATCGATCGCCTGCCGTTTGCCGTGCCCACGGACCCCGTCACGGCCGCGCGCATCCGCCAAATCAATGAAGAGGGCGGCAACGCTTTCACCGATTACCAGGTGCCGCAGGCCGTCATCACGCTGAAGCAGGGATTCGGCCGGTTGATTCGCAGCGAAACGGACCGCGGAATTCTCGTCATGCTTGACCATCGGCTCGTGCGCATGCCTTACGGACGAATTTTTCTGGAGAGCCTTCCGCCCTACGGCAAAACGAATCGGCTGGAAGACGTGAAGGCCTTCATGCGAGAATGAAAATTGAAGGAGTCAGGAGACAGAAGTCAGCAAGTCGTGGGCATTTACCGTTTCGAACAGGCCCTCACCCCAACTCCCCTCCCCCTCTTCCCTCTCCCTGGGGAGAGGGAAGAGGGGAGAAGGGGTGATAGGGTGAGGGGTTCCTTGGCGGTGGCGGTCAAGTCCTTTTGAGGGGCCAACCACCGCAAAGCTTGCGGCTTGGCGGAGGATGATTACTTGAATTGCTCTCTGACGACTGACTCCTGTCTCCTGATTCCTTCCTAGAGGTCTCCATGTTCGAGGTTTCCGTCGAGTACACCTTCGCGGCCGGGCACGCACTGCGCGGATACAAGGGCAAGTGCGAGAACGTCCATGGGCACAATTACAAAGTCCAACTGATCATTTGCGGCGAGCAACTTGATTCCACAGGCTTGTTAATTGACTTCGGGGATGTGCGGAAAACCATTAAAGTTCTGGTGGATCGTTTGGACCACCGCTTTCTGAATGACCTGGAGCCATTCGACAAGCTGAATCCCTCAGCGGAGAACATTGCCAAATATTTTTGCGATGAGCTTGAGCCGCCGGTCAAGGAGCGCGGGCTGAAAATCCGCGCCGTTACGATTTGGGAGACAGACACAACTTCAGCGACTTATCGTCCGATGTAGGAGGTGGAAATAGAGAGGGAAAACGGAAATCCGGTTCGCGGGCTTCCGCGCCGGTCGAGCTTCGGCTTCTGGCAACCGCAATCTTACCAGGTCCAGAAGGCGACAGCGGGATGAGCATCCGCCTGGTGCTTTTGGGCGCACACGCCCTGCTTGCAAATGTAGGTATCCTCACACCAGCGGCAACGGGACAATTCGTCCTTTTGGCGGACGGTCCCGCAGATGGCGCAAGCCTCCAGAAGGTCGGCAACCACGTGCCGTGAGTAGCTTCGCCAGGTTTCAAAAACTTCCCGCTCTTCCCGGATTTTTTCGAGCTCTTCGTGGCTCAGCATTTTGTGCTCCCTCTCTACTGCTACATTGGATGCAATCGGGGGGCCAATATTTGTTCTCCCTTTCGTGACGATCGGCCAGGAAGAACCCCCCTAAGTTCAGCAGAGTAGGACGGAGCAGGGAGAAAGGGTATCCATCCAAAGTACTGGCACGCGGGTGCCAAATTGCGCAAGGTTTTGCCTAAATGGGGAGATCCATTGCCTACGGTGATCCTTCAACTGTAGACCGGCGCCACCCCCACGCGAGGAAATGAAGTAAAATGGCGGAAGGAATTTGGGTGTTCCCTCAAACGAATGGTCATCACCGAGATTTTCAAGTCGATTCAAGGAGAGAGCAATTTCGCGGGATTACCCTGCGTGTTTGTGCGCCTTACCGGGTGCAATCTGCGCTGCCACTGGTGCGACACGGCATACGCGTTTCATGGCGGAGAGAAGATGACGGTGGCTCAGGTGATGGCCAGGGTTCACGAGTTGGGCGGCGAACTGGTTGAGTTGACGGGCGGAGAGCCGCTTTTGCAGGAAGAGGTTTATCCTTTGACGGACCAACTGTTGGCGGGCGGATTCAAGGTTCTGGTGGAAACCAGCGGCGAGCGCTACGTCGGCCGGCTGCCGCAGGCGGTGGTTAAAGTCCTGGACGTCAAATGTCCCGGCAGCGGCGAGGGTGGAACATTTTGCATGGACAACCTGGGCGCAATCGATCAGAAAGATCAGATCAAGTTTGTGGTCGCTGACGAAAATGATTTCCACTTTGCCCGCGATTTTATGCTTCGGCACGGTTTGCAAGGACGCGTGCAGGAAATTATTTTCTCCCCGGTTTTCGGGCAATTGCCGCCGCGCCAATTGGCCGAATGGATCCTGCGCGATGGGCTGAAGGTTCGCCTCGGCCTGCAAATTCACAAGTTTATTTGGGACCCCGACGCCAGGGGGGTTTAGAAGATTCTATCGTAGGGGCATCCCTTGCGGGTGCTCCGCCCGGCATCGGCGGGCGCAAGGGCAGGGACGAGCCCTGCCCCTACGAAACTGATTGTTGAAATTTTCATGACGGAAAACACAAGACCGGCATCGGACAACAGAGAACGAACCTCGGGCAAGCCTTTGGCGATTATTCTTGCCAGCGGCGGCATGGACAGTTGCGTAACCACGGCGATTGCGAATCTTGACTATCGCCTCGCGATGCTTCATGTGGGGTACGGGCAACGCACTGAGGCGCGGGAGCTCGGCGCCTTCAATGCCCTGGCGGATTTTTATCGCGCCCGGCACCGCCTGGTCTGCCGGCTGGGTCATCTGAAGCAGATGGGTGGATCGAGCCTCACCGATTCTACGATCGAAGTGGAGGCCGCCAACCTCGAGCGGCGGGAAATTCCCTCCAGCTATGTTCCCTTTCGCAACGCGCATTTCATATCCATCGCCGTTTCCTGGGGTGAAGTTCTGGGCGCGCGCAAAATTTTCGTGGGAGCCGTGGCGGAGGATAGTTCGGGCTATCCCGATTGCCGCCCGGAATATTATGAGGCCTTCAACCGCGTTATAGCCGCCGGAACCAGGCCCGACACACAAATCGAAATCGTGACTCCGGTAATTCATCTGCGCAAGAGTGAGATTGTGCGCCGCGGGCGCGAGCTGAATGCGCCTTTTCACCTCACCTGGTCTTGCTACCAGTCGGAGGATGTGGCCTGCGGAGTTTGCGATAGCTGCGCGTTGCGATTGCGGGCATTTGAGGAGGCGGGCGTCGAGGATCCGATTCCCTATCAGCAGCGTCCTCATTACGCGCGAAAGCAGGAAACGCCTTGTCATTCCGAATAATGGGCGAAATGATCAGGGTAGCTGTTGAGTCCCTGACGCCAAAAAGCTAAAATAGAAATGAGAAGAAGGAGGGAGGCACTTATGTCTGCTTCTTGGGTGCGAAAAATGTTGGGGGCGGCAGTCGTCCTCGCGGCGTTACTCACCTGTCTTCCGGCGTTCGGCCAAACCGGGGGCGTAGAGGGCAAGGTGACGGGGGAGAATGGAAAGCCGCTGGCAGGCTATGTAATCCGCGTCGAGCGGAAGGATATCCATTGGAGCAACAAGACCAAAACCAACAAAAAAGGTGATTACGTCTACATCGGGCTGGCGCCTGGAAATTACACCATCGTGGTCGTAGGGCCCGATGGCAAGGATTTGTATTCCGAAGGGCATACCATCGGCGTCGGCGACCCGGTGGAGGTCAACCTGGACTTGGGGAAAGCCATGCAGGAACAACAAAAGGCGCAGGAGGCTAATCCCGAATACCAAAAGCAGGTGCAGGAACAAAAGCAAAGTGCGAGCTTGAAACAAATCTTCGACCAGGGAACGGCGCTCTATAACGCCAAGCAATACCCCCAAGCGGCCGAGCAGTATGAGAAGGCGCTTCCCCTTGCCAAAGACAAGAACCTGCTGATTGTCGAATCGCGATTGGCGGACACGTGGGCCAAGGCCGCGAACGCCGAAACCAATCCCGATAATCGAAAGGCAGACCAGGCCAAGGCCCTGGATTACTACCAAAAAGTCTTGCAGACCGACCCTAACGATGCCGGTATTCACAATAATCTGGGCAGTTTATATGCCGATATGGGGAGAACGGACGATGCTGCCACAGAGTTCAAGAAGGCGGCGGAACTGAACCCCACGGGCGCCTCGGGCTACTACTTCAATTTGGGCGCCATCATGGTGAACAAGAACCAGATGGATCAGGCCGCGGACGCCTTGAAGAAATCGACGGACCTTGACCCCAACAATGCCCAGGCCTGGTACTGGCTGGGCACGGCATTGATGGGCAAGGCGCAATACAAGCCGGATGGAACCGTCGTCCCCGCGCCCGGCACGGTCGAGGCTTTTCAGAACTACTTGAAGCTCCAACCGAACGGGCCGAATGCCGCGGCGGCACAAGCCAGCATCCAAGCACTGACGGGCAAACAAAACTTGTCGTACAGCTCCAAGAAAAAGAACTAAGGTCGTGCCCAAGTCCTCGGGCCCCGCCGCGGTGCAAAGAATTCGCGGCGGGGTTCTTGCGTGAATCGGGAATCCGATGAAAGCATTTCTGCTGATCTGCTCCGGCCTGTCGCTCCTCGCGCTCCCGCTCTTCGGCGACACCATTTATCAAACCAATTCCGAAGGCAAGGAAACCGTCGTTCAACGCAGTGCCATCGTGATTGAGCAGGATTCATCCTTCGTGGTCTTCAAGCATTTTGATCTACGCTATCGGCGGGTGGTGGTGGTGCGCCTGAATCGTGGCAGCCTGCCCTATCGCGTTGAGGTGAACCCGGGGACACGCGAGCAGATCGTCGACGAGTGGAAACATTTCGGATTCAAGACGACGGTTACCGATCTGGCCGGGAAAGTCACTCAGGTCTACGATTGTTATCTCGACTTCTATCCTCCTGGCGGCCGCGGTTCCCTGCTGGATTCTGTCCCGGCCACGACCAGCTTCACTCTGCAAACCGACGGAGGAGGAGCCGAAGAGATCAAGTTCGAGGATATCGATCACGTGGACATCCAGGGCAATCACCTCAGCATCACGCGGCGTGAAGGAAATACCTTCGCGGGTAAATTTCTCATGCCCACGACTCTGCCCGCGGAGGTTCGCTTCCTGGGAATCACGGATAAGTACAGTCCGGCCAGCCGGCAAGTCTTTGACTTTTCCGTTCCGCTTTCCCAATTGAAAGCTATTTCATTTGAATGACCGCGGTGCGGGGAGCCTGCCGGCCACGGTCCGGATAACCCGCGAAGCATTCTTATTTCTTCTTCTCAGCCTGCCAGAGGCCAAGGGAGAGTGCGCGGCCGCAAAAGGGGCAGTAATTTACACCCCAATAATCGTACCCACGCGAGGCGGCGGCGCGGATGAAATATTCCGTGCTCACGTCGTTTACGATTCGCCCATCGTCGATCCGATGTTGCGGGCCGAAATAAAAGACCTCACGCTCAATCGCATTCTCGAGAAGATCACAGCAAGTCATTGCGTTCTCCTGAGGATCTGGAAATCCAGCGATCCGCACGTTGCCTGAAAGTCGCGGACTATCGTTCCAGTTTAAAGCCGACCTTGACCGTCACCTGAAATTCCGTCACGTTGCCCTCTTCGATGCGTCCGCGCTGGTCAACGACTTCAAACCAGCCCATGTTTCGCACGGTCTTGGCGGCCTCATTCACTGCGGCGCGCACTGCTTCCGCAAAGCTCTTTGGCGATGTTCCCACCAGTTCGATGATTTTGTAAGTTCCTGACATCCCCGGCCTCCTCATTTTAGGATGGACAACCCGGCTCGAATTCCTCCTCTGCATTCTACTGCGGTATGGGTTTGTTCGCAGCGGCAAGAAGCAATGTCGATGGAGGGTAGTGTCTCAGTTTGAAACTCTGTAGCGGCGGTCTATCGACCGTCGCAGGGGCTTGCTCCGTCAGATGACGGACAAGCCCGTACAGTGCGACGCTCGTAGAGCGCCGCTACAGCCATGGGCGGCGGGTTACGATGTAAGGAGCCGGCTCCAAAATTCAAACTGAGACACTACCAACCAAAATGCCCCCGTGGGCAACAAATGGTATGGGGTTATACTTCCCGCGGGGCAGGCAACGCCGGCTTTAAGGACGCGCTGCGCGATCAGGAGAGAGGCAATGAGAGGGAAAGTTTCAATCCATGGGCCATGGATGTGGCGGGGTTTGTGCGCCGTGTTATTCGCGATGAGCTTGGTGTGGGTGACCGGCATTGGCTTCGCATTTGCGGAACCGCAAGCGCCGACTCTGCCCCCCGAGCAACCGCCGCCCGCGCACTTGAACAACGACCAGTTGCGCCAGCTCGTGGCGCCGATCGCGCTCTACCCCGATCCGATGCTCGCCCAGATTCTGGCGGCTTCTGCCTACCCCACACAGATTGTCGAAGCCGACCGCTTCCTTCAGCAGAATCCCAATCTGAAAGGCGCAGCCCTTGGGGCGGAAGTTGACAAGCAGGACTGGGACCCAAGCGTCAAGGCGATAACCCAGTATCCCTCCGTGGTGTCGAACCTTGACAAGAATCTCTCCTGGACGTCCGAGCTTGGCGACGCGTATTACAACCAGCCCCAGGACGTGATGAAAGCCGTGCAATACCTGCGCAAGAAAGCTAAAAACGCAGGCAAGCTGGAGAGCACGCCGCAGCAGGACGTAACCAACCAGGGCGACGACGTGGTGATTGAGCCCGCGAATCCACAAGTGGTCTATGTGCCGATGTACGACCCCACTCTCATCTACGGCTATCCCCTTGTCTTATGGCCGGGCTTGTATCCGTGGTGGGGCCCCGGACCCTTCATCTCTTTTGGCATCGGGTTCGGCATCGGCCCATTTTTCGGATTTGGCTGGGGCTGGCATGCGTGGGGATTTGACTGGCTGCATGGTGGACTCTTTTTTGGCGGAAGACCTTATGCCTTCCACAGCCACGCATTCTATGATCGCAATGCCTATTTTCATGGGAATTTCCGCGGCTATTCGACATTCGGGCGCGGCGACCGCAGCTTGCGCGGTTTTGCCGGTAGTGCACGAGGCCCCCAGCGATCCAGTCAAAACTCCCGAGGAGCTTTCAGCGCTCGAGGACGCACTGGCGCATTTGGCGGATTTGCCCACGGCGGCGACGCGCGAACCTTCTCTTCCCGTGGCCGGTCCAGCTTTGGTGGCGGCATGCGTGGGGGCGGTGGGCGGAGGTAACGACCATCAGGAGGTCAGGGCAACCACCGGGTAGTTCCTGCCCGAGGTGAGAGCACAGGAAGGGAAAAGGCCATGATGAAAGAGATGCACCAATTCCGGGGATGCGCAAAGATGGGCGTTGCCAGGTGCGCTGCGGTTTCGATCCTCGCGGCTGCGATCGTAGGTTGCAGTACAACCTCGCGCTCGCCCAGTTCTGCTTCCACCAGCCAAAATGCAGAAAACGCCGGGACAAAGGAAGCTCCTCCCGCCACCCCACAAAGCGGCCAGAAAACCTTCCCGTCCGCCGCCGACGCCTGTAAGGCCCTCATCGAGGCCCTCCGTGCAAATAACCAATCCGACTTGCTAAGCATTCTCGGGCCAGAAGCCAAGGACATTCTCTCCTCCGGTGACGAAGTGGAAGACAAGGACAACCGGGAAAACTTTGTACAGAAATACCAACAAATGCATCGTCTGGTTACTGAGCAGGATGGCAAAGTTACGCTCTACATCGGCGCTGAGAACTGGCCGACGCCCATCCCCCTCGCCAACCAGGGTGCTGAATGGTTTTTTGATACCCCCGCCGGCAAAGAGGAAATCTTGTATCGAAGAGTGGGTAGAAACGAATTGGCCGTCATTCAAGTGTGCCAAGAGCTGGTCGACGCGGAAAAGGAATACTACGCGCAACCTCATGACGGCGCTCCCACCAAGGAGTACGCACAGAAAATCTTCAGCGATCCACACAAACATGACGGCCTTTACTGGGAAGCGGGGGCTGGACAAGCGGAAAGCCCCATCGGACCGCTCCTAGCCGATGCTGCTCAGGCGGGCTATACGCAAGAATCCAGTCAAAAGCCCGAGCCCTTCCACGGTTATTACTTTCACATCTTGACGGGCCAGGGAGCCGACCAGCCCGGCGGCGCTCGAAGCTATATTGTGGATGGCAAGATGACGGGCGGTTTCGCGATACTCGCCTTTCCCGCCGAATACCGCTCATCGGGGGTCATGACCTTCATCGCGGATCAAGATGGAGTCGTTTACCAAAAGGACCTTGGGCCCAGCACCGACGAAACTGCCAAAAGCATTAAGGAGTACAATCGGGACGCGACATGGCAGAAGGCGGAATCGCAGTGAGAAGATCGATGCGAACCCTTGTCTTGCCCGGCGGGAAGTTCCGTGGCAGAATACTTCTCTTGTGACTTAGGGTTGCGCTTGAGCTTCAACAACGAAAACATGGCAAGAATCTTCCAGCAGTCTCGATATCTTTTGGCTGCCTGTTGTTCACTCTTACTTGTGGGTATAGTGGCGCTGTCCATTGCCACTCGAAGGCCGTGCCTGCACGCTCAAAGCGCGCCGTGGCACACATTTAAGGCAGGCCACATGGCCGCGTTTGAGCTTCCCACCTTGTGCAAGCTGGATTTAAGGGCCAATGTTCACCATTTCAAAACAATTGCTGCCCAATCGCCGCGCGTGATTCATATATATTTCCCGCAAGTGCAAGCGGTCCCGCCGGCACTTTCGATCATTGCGCTGACTTACGGCTTCCGATCTCCGCCCTATACCGCCTGACTCAATGCGAAGTCTGGCGGTGGCGCGTGTTCAAGCGTCTTTCGGGGATTGGCAACCTCTGAATCACAACGTGTTTTCCCCGATGTTTCTTCGGGCGCCATTCAAATCTTCCCAACGCCATTGAACTTGGCCGTCGGACGGACTGCATTTTTCTGAGGCAGTACCTCTCAGTACGTTAAAGCGCGCGTTTAGCTCCAATCTTCTTTGGAGTGAGCATTGAGGAGGTAAGGCTCTTGCAAAAACTACTGACGAGCGAACAAATCGAGCTGCTCAAATCCTTCGACACTTGTGTGATATCCGACGCCATCGAAAGCTTTAGCATCCGTTTGCGGAACGAAGGTTTTTCCACGGCGGGCATCGGCTGCCTTTTCAACTCCTTCCCTCCCATGGTGGGATACGCGGCAACTTGCAAAATTCGCTCCGCCGACCCTCCCATTGTGGGAAGCCGGTATATTGAACGCACAGACTTGTGGAAGCATATTGAGTCGATTCCCGCGCCACGAGTGGTGGTGGTACAGGACATTGACGAAAAGCCCGGCACGGGCGCATTTATCGGCAAGGTTCATGCCAACATATTTCTGGCCATGGGCTGCGTGGGTGCGGTCACGAATGGCGCGGCGCGCGAACTGCTCGGAATCGAAGCGAGCGGGTTCCAGGTCTTCGCCGGCCGGATCTCCATGTCGCGCGCTTACGTTCATGTTACCGAGTTCGGAATCCCTGTGGAAGTTGGCAGGTTAACAATCCGCCCTGGTGACTTGATTCACGGCGACCGGCACGGCATTATTTCGATTCCGCACGAACTGGCCGCCGCTTTGCCTGCGGTCGCCAACGAAATTCTGGATAAGAAACTCCGAGTGATAAATCTGGCAAGAAAACCTGGCACGACGTTCGATGAACTCGGCAAGGGACTGAAAGAGATAGCGGACGTCCAACCTGAGTCCCGCCGCAAGGGAGCAAAACCGAGGAAACCATGAACAAACCGAACTCGATTACAAGGGATCTGAAGGAGGTCCAATTCAGGGGAGCCGCCTTTCGATCTCCTGGCGGAGCGAAACATTACGCTTCTCCTTCCACAGAGGATGGGAAGTTCATACTGCGAAACACGCTGAAGGTCCCACTCGCCAAGGTTCCACTCATCGTTCCCATTCCGGCCGCCTTGGTCCTCCTCTCCTTCGCTTTTCTTCCGGCATGCAGCAAGGTCCGCGCCAAAAGTGACGAGACGTCCGTTGTCACGGTGGGGGTGACGAAGGTCGTGCGCAAGTCGCTACTACGTCAAATCACCATTTCGTCGGAACTCGTGCCCTTCCAGGAAATCGATGTCTACGCGAAGGAGGCAGGTTACGTTCAAAAGCTCTACGTTGACTACGGGACTCATGTAAGTGAAGGCCAGTTGATGGCCGTCCTGGAGATTCCCGAGTTGGAAGCTCAGTTGCAAGAGGATCAAGCCTCCATTAAAAACGCTTCCGATGAAGTGGACCGCACGGAACACGAACTGAAACGCTATAAGGCCCAATACACCGTTCTTCACCTCGAATACACGCGTTTGAAAGGGGTCTCCCAGACCCAGCCCGGGTTGGTGGCCGAGCAGGAAGTCGATGACGCGCAGGGCCGGGACCTGGCGGCGGCCTCGCAGGTGGACGCGGGTGAATCCGCGCTTGCCGCCGCGCAGAGCAATTTATTGGTCAACAAATCCAAACTGATTCACGACCAGGCGCTGTATGGTTACGCCCACATCACCGCTCCTTTCGCCGGAGTGGTTACGCAGCGGTACGCCAACTTCGGGACTTTGATGCAGGCCGGGACAGGCTCAAGCACCCAGGCCATGCCACTCGTCAGGCTCTCTGAGGACGACAAATATCGTTTGGTCATCCCCGTCCCCGAATCCTCCGTGCGTTACATTCGCTTGGGCGACCCTGTGGAGGTTCGCGTGCCGGCGCTAGACCGGTCTTTCCCCGGCAAGGTGTCACGCTTTTCCTACGACGTGCAGGAAGGCACGCGCACGATGCACACCGAAGTGGATGTCCCCAACCCCGGCGGACTCTTGATGCCGGGAATGTATGCGGAAACCACGTTGACGTTGGAAGCCAGGGACAACGTCGTGGCAGTTCCCCTGGCGGCTTTGGACCTTGCGGGCAACCAAACCACCGTAGATGTGGTAACACCCGCAGGCCGAGTCGAGCATCGCGTAATTACAGTGGGCCTTGAAACTTCTTCCGACGCAGAAGTCATCTCGGGCATAAAAGAAGGTGAAGTGGTGGTGGTGAGCGATCGCAGCGGCTTGACTCCCGGGGAAGCGGTGAATCCGCAAGAGGTCCAGATGATTCAATTCCAAAGCAAGCAGCAGTGAGTTTGCGGATACACAGGCACGGCTCTGCCTGGTCCGCACTTCATGAAGGCAAGGAAGCTTGAGGGGGACTTATGCCACGATTTTCGATTCGGAATCCGTACTTCATCGTTGTCTGTTGCCTGGTATTGCTGCTCCTCGGCGCCACCAGCGTAGTACGAATGCCCTTTGACCTATTCCCTCCCATTAACCTTCCGGAAGTGGTCGTGGCGACGTTTTACTCAGGCATGCCTCCCCAGGATATCGAAATCGACATCACCAATCCGCTTGAGTGTTTCTTCACTCTGGCCAGCGGAGTCGATCATATGGAATCGCGGTCGATGCTGGGCGTGAGCATGATTCGAGTCTATTTCCAGCCCGGCACAAATGCCGACGCGGATGTTACCCAGCTCTCCAACCTTGCCCTTGCAGACCTGAAGCGCTTGCCGCCCGGAACGCTGCCACCCGTGGTGCTGAAATTTGACGCCTCCAGCCTGCCGGTTTGCCTGGTTACAGTCAAAGGAGCGGGACTTTCCGAAACACAACTTGAGGACATCGCGCGATTCACCATCCGTAATCAGATTGCCGTCGTTAAAGGCGCGGAGATCCCGACCCCCTTCGGCGGAAAGTACCGCCAGGCCATGGTGTACGTGGACCCTTACAAGCTCTTCTCACGTCAGATGACGCCTATGGATGTAGTGGACGCGGTAAACCAGGCGAATTTGATCCTTCCTGCGGGCGATGTGAAGATTGGTACCAACGATTATTACGTTTACTCCAACAGCTTGGTGGATCAGGTTAAAGACTTGAACGACATCCCCATCAAGACCGTGGGGACATCCTGGGTCACGGTAGGAGACGTGGGCAAGGCCGAGGACGCAAGCCAAATTCAATACAACATGGTGCGGGTGGACGGCCAACGGTCGTGTTACGTCCCCATTATGAAACAGGGCGGTGACACAAACACGATCCAGGTTGTGAACGACGTGCGGAACTTGCTCGCGCATCTGTTCGACATCCCCAAACAGTTGAAAACCGACCTGGTATTCGACCAGTCGGTCTACGTGAAGGAGGCCATTCACACAGTTTTGCACGAGGGCTTGCTCGGATTGCTTCTTACCAGCATCATGATTCTCCTCTTTCTCGGAAGCCTGCGCGCTACCACTGCGGTTCTGCTTTCAGTTCCACTTTCCGCGCTCACCGTGTTTGTAGTGCTCAACATAGTGGGGAGCAACGTTAATACCATGATCCTGGGAGGATTGGCGCTGGCCTTCTCGCGGGTCATCGACAATTCGGTGATCTCGCTCGAAAACATCTATCGTCATTTGGAAATGGGCGCCCTGCCCGCAGTTGCCGCGGAAATCGGCGGAGCGGAAGTGAATCTGGCCGTGCTGGCTGCGACTCTGGTGGATGTCATTGATTTTCTGCCTGTGGTCTTCCTCTATGGCGTGAGCAAATTCCTTTTCTCCTCGCTGGCCCTGGCGTTTTGCCTGTCGCTGCTGGCTTCGTTTGTAGTAGCGATGACAGTCATTCCGCTCTTCTGCGCGCGATTCCTCAAAAAGGCGCCTCACGTCGAGCCTCAGCATGCCGACGGCGAGTATGAGTTGGAGCCTACTGAGCCTTCCACTCCATCGCTCACCGACAGATTCAATGCGTGGTTTAACCGCCACTTCAACAAACTGCTGGATTTCTACGAACGTTCGGTGCGGCGCGCCGTGGCGCGGCCAGGCCTTACCGTTGCCCTATTAACCGGGCTTTTCCTTGCCAGCCTGGGAATTTACCCCTTTCTCGGCGTGGCCTTTTTCCCGCGTACCGACGCAGGGCAATTCACCATCAATCTGAAAGCTCCCACCGGCACACGCATTGAAGTTACCGAACAGTATGTGGCGAAGGTGGAAGCCCTCATCCGCAAGATCGTGGAACCCCGGGATTACAGGCTTATCGTCTCCAACATCGGCGTGGTGCCGGATTTCTCCGCTCTTTACACCACCAACTCGGGCGAATACACGGCCACCGTGCAAGTGCAATTACAGGATGATCATCACCTGAGCAGTTTTTATTACATGCAGAAGGTTCAGGAAGAGTTGAACAGGCAGTTTCCGGAAATTCGAACGTTTTTCTCCAGCGGATCGATGGTGGACGCGATCCTGAATTCCGGAATGTCAGCCCCCATCGATGTGCAGGTCAGCAGCCAGGATTTGCAGAGGAGCTATGGGATTGCACTGAACCTTGCGGCGAGGATCCGCAAGCTGCGCGGCGTCGGAGAGGTTTACATACCCCAGGACATGAACTATCCGGCGCTTCGACTTGATGTGAACCGCGTCCATGCCGGGGAGCTGGGATTGAGCCAAAAGGACGTTGTGGACAATGTCATCACGGCGCTCGATTCCAACCTGATGATTGCGCCTAATTACTGGGTAGACCGGAAAACCGGGAATGACTACTTCCTGACCGTGCAATACTTCGAGAACGGCCCGGCGGCGATCAACAACCCTATCGACCTTAAGGATATTCCGCTGCGAGCGCCAGGGCTGAAGGAGCCCACCACGCTGGACAACGTGGTGAAACTCACCGAAATTCAAACGCCCACGGAAGTGGACCATTACCAGATTCAGCGTATCTCGGACGTCTATGTAACGCCGAAAGGCGAGGATCTGGGGAAACTCACCTCCGCCATCCGCCACGAGCTCACTGAGGCGAACATTCCGGCAAATGTAAGGGTCAACTTGCGCGGAATGGTGAACGGTATGGAAGCTTCCTTCACGAGTTTCGGGGGGGGCTTTCTGCTTTCGTTCGCGTTGCTGTATCTCATCCTGGTGGCCCAGTTTCGCTCGTTCAGGGATCCCTTCCTCATCATGCTGGCGATTCCCATGGGATTTATCGGCGTGCTCGTCATTCTGCCGCTTACTCACAGCACCTTAAACGTCATGTCGCTCATGGGAGTGTTGATGCTGATCGGCATTGCGGATTCCAACAGCATCCTGATTGTGGACTTCGCTCACAACCTGGAGAGCCAGGGATTGGCGCCGGCTGATGCGGTCATCCAGGCTTGCCGGGTCCGCCTGCGGCCTATTCTCATGACTTCTCTCGCCACGATCATCGGAATGATGCCGATGGCGTTTAAACTGGGGACGGGCGCCGAACAATATACGCCAATGGCGCGCGCCATCATCGGGGGGTTGACTTCCTCCGTCATCTTGACGGTTTTCATCGTTCCTGCATTTTATGTGCTTGTGTATGGCCGGAGGTTGACAGGCCCTGCGACCAAACCCAAGGAGGCTGCTGAATGAGACATTTTCAAATCCGGCGCGGATTCCAGATCTTCGTCTGCGGCGCCGCGCTAATCATGGCTGCCAACGAATCTTCACGTGGCCAAACCCCGCCGGTGATCAAGCTTACGTTGAAAGATGCCGAGGCGTTGGCGCTGCGGAATCATCCCTTGGTGCAAGCGGCAGCTTTGAGCGCACAGGCCGAACAGGAAGTGAGCCGCGAGGCAAAATCCGCATACTACCCCACCGCCAGCGCCAATTTGACTGCGGCGGGCGGACTTCCGAGCGATAACTCCTATGTC
>JASHTZ010000298.1 GCA_030040295.1 Terriglobia bacterium
CTGGTCGCCGTGAAAGAGACCATGGATACGCGCCTGCAAGGGAAGCCCGACCTTGAGGCAATCACACCCCTGCCCATCCTGGTTTCAGTTCCGCTTCTTCAGTCCCCGTGGGACTTGGCCACCGTGAGGCGGCATCAACTGATTGAAGTTCTAATGGCAGCGGCGCTGCTGGTCACTTCTTTGGGCGTGGGGGCCGGTCTCTTTTTGGTGAATTGAATATGTATGCGTCCTTCTTCAAGTTGCAACGGAATCCCTTCGAGATTAGCCCCGATCCGCAGTTTTTCTTCCGCACGGACGCTCATAACGAAGCTCTGGCCGGTCTTTACTACGGTATTTGCGCCCACAAAGGATTCATGGTCATGACCGGTGAAGTAGGCACGGGCAAAACGCTGGTGGTTCGCTGCCTGCTGCAATTGCTGGATCAAAAGCAGCTCGCCTACGCCTATATGTTTTGCACCCGGCTCTCGAGCGGAGAGTTTCTTCAGGATGTGGCGAGTGATTTGGGAATCTCCGAGCCTCCCCGCAGCAAAAGCCAGCTTCTCAGGCAACTTCAGTCGTACTTGCTTCGGCGGGGGGAGAAAGGCTTGTACACGGCTCTGGTTATCGACGAGGCGCAGCACCTGGATGCCGAGGTTTTGGAGGAAATCCGCCTGCTCACCAACCTGGAAACGACGCGCGGAAAGCTCCTTCAAATCGTTCTAGTTGGCCAGCCGGAGTTGGATGCGACGCTGGAGTCGCACAACCTGCGGCAGCTCAAACAGCGCATCGCCATGCGATTTCACCTTCACCCCCTTTCCGAAGCTCAGACCCGGGGATATATCTGGGATCGGATTCGGCAGGCGGGGTCACATGACCCGATCTTTTCCGTCCCGGCAATCCATTCCGTGTATGTCCATTCCGGCGGTATTCCCCGCCTCATCAACATTCTGTGTGACAACGCCCTGATTTCAGCATTCGCCGCCGGGATCACGGAGGTATCGGACGTCATCGTGGACGAAGTGGCTTCGGATCTATGTCTGACGGAGAGCAATCTCCCAACCGAACCGCCTCCGCAATCTGCCTCGGGGACTGCGGAGGCAAAGGTCGAGGAACCGTGGCAGGAAATTTCCGGGTACGAGAAAGAAAAGAGCGGCTACAAGGGCGTAAGAACAGCAAATTAGCCCCGATGAAAAGCGAGGATCAAAGTGAGCCGAATTTTTGAAGCGCTGCGACGTGTCGAGCAATTAAAAAATCCTGTCGGAGCGGACACGTTCCCCGGCAAATTGGGGGAAGGGGCCGGTGCATTTACCCCGGTTCCGCCGGAGTTGGATGGTTTGGCCCACCTCGATCGCGTCACCTGCCGGCCTCATCCCCAAGGTCATTTGCTGTGCCCCGGCGATAAAGACGTTGCGGCGGTCGAGCGTTTCAAGCTCCTCCGCTATCGGCTCTACGAGGTACGCGGCCGGCGCGCCGTAAAGTCAATACTTATCACCAGCTCCATTCCGAAAGAGGGCAAGAGCATGGTCTCTGCCAATTTGGCCATCACTCTGGCGCAGGCCTCCGATCGCGTCCTCTTGATCGATGCCGACCTGCGAAAACCCAGCCTTCATGTTCTGATGGGCTTAACCCCGGCTGCGGGGCTTGCGGAAATTCTTCAGGGCCGCACTGAACTCATGAATGCGTGCCGGCGAATTGATCCCATGGGTTTTTGCCTGCTTTCCGCAGGCCGCCCTCCCCTCAATCCCGTGGAACTGATTCAGGGAGAGCTGATGCGGGGTGTGGTCAAAGCAGCAGCGTCAACGTTTGACTGGGTGGTGATCGACTCCCCGCCCATCCTGCCGCTGGCTGATGGGAGATTCCTTGCTTCACTCTGCGACGCGGTGTTCCTGGTGGTTCGGGAAGGGCACACACGGCGCGAAGAGCTTCAGGAAACCTTGACGGCCCTGAGAGATGCACCCACCGCGGGGATCATCCTGAACACCAGCCGGTCCGCCAATAGGGACGCCTATTCGCAATACTACACTGCTATTCCTAGAGCCGAGGGACTAAAACGCCCTTCCGCACCTGCTCGGCAAATTCAAAAAGAGAAGGTATCAAAGGGTGGTCAGATTTCTTAGCGCTTACATTCCGGCCCGTACATTGTTTCTGGCGACGTTGGACATGATGCTGATCGTGGCCGGACTCTTCATTGCCCTTGCGCTGGGCTTCCCACATACGGCTGCAACGAGCTTCAACTATTCGCACGCATCATTAAGAATCGCGTTGGCGGGCGCGGTGTGCATGATGTTCATGTATTACTTCGACCTTTACGAGTCGCAGGTTCTTGCCAACCTGTGGCAAGTGGTCGGGCGATTAAGCCAAGTGCTAGGGACTGCCTGCCTGGTGCTCGCCGCCGTGTATTACGCCTACCCCAGTATCGAGCTGAACCGGGAAATTCTCTTTGTGGGAATCCTGGTGATCGGCCTCTCATTGGTCGGCTGGCGAAAGCTCTTCCTCATGCTCAACCGGCTTGCTCCATTCGCCGAGCGAACCATCTTCCTGGGAAGTGGCCCCTTGAGCCCGTGCCTAGTGGAGGAATTGCAACGTTGTCCTGAATTGGGCCTGCGGCTGATCGGCTACATCGGGGACCTGCCTCAAAACATGAACGGGAAGAACGGTCTGGCGCGGCTGGACGGACTGGACAGGACCATGGAGGTGATACGGCGCGAGCGCGTGACTCGCGTGATCGTCACCATGGAGGAGCGTCGCGGCCGCCTCCCTCTCGATTTGCTGCTGCTGATGAAGAGTCAGGGCATCACCGTGGATGATGGCGCGGAAATTTATGAAAAGGTGACGGGGAAAGTCCCTCTCACCTGCCTTCGGCCAGGCGGTTTCGTGTTTTCCCCTCACTTTCGTATCTCCCGCGTCGTGGAGTTGTACAAACGAGCATTCTCGATTCTGTTCTCCGCCCTTGGCTTTGTTATCACGCTTCCGCTGATGGGCCTCATCGCGCTGGCCATCCACCTGGACTCACCGGGGCCCGCGCTCTTTCGCCAGACGCGCATCGGCAAGCTGGGGCGGCCCTTTGTCCTGTTCAAATTTCGTTCCATGCGGATCAATGCGGATGAAGACGGAATTCCGAGGCCCGTCCAGGAGAATGACCACCGCCTGACGCGCCTCGGGCGTTGGCTCCGCAAGACGCGGCTGGATGAACTCCCTCAGCTTTACAACATCCTGCGCGGAGAAATGTGCTTCGTCGGCCCTCGCCCCTTTGTGCCCCAACAGGAAGAGGAACTCGCCAAGCAGATCCCCTTTTACGGCTACCGGTGGGCAGTGAAGCCCGGCGCTACGGGATGGGCCCAGGTCCACCGGGCATATTGCGCGACTCTGGAGGACAACGAAGAAAAACTGGCCTTCGACCTTTTTTACATCAAGAACATGTCCATCGGCCTCGATTTTCTGGTGATCTTCCAGACGCTAAAAATTCTTCTACTGGGGCGTGGCGCGCGTTAGGGAATCTCAGCATGACTTCTATTGAGTTTACATTTTGGGTCTGCGCGTTCGCGGCTGCCTATACCTATCTGCTCTATCCGCTGCTCTTGTTTCAGGCTTACGCGCTGGCGCAGATTTTCAGGGACTTATTCTATTTATCCCGACGCCACTCGCGGCGCGCGCTTGACCTCGCTGACGACGAACTTCCCCCTGTCAGCTTGATCATTGCTGCCTACAATGAGATGGAATCTCTTCCTGCCAGGATTTCGAACCTCCGCATGATTGACTATCCGGCGGAAAAACTCGAGGTCCTCTTTGTCTCCGATGGGTCAACAGACGGAACCAACGAAATTCTAAGCAAAGCGCAGGGAGCAAATCTTCGAAAAATCCTGTTGCCGGGCCGAGGCGGGAAAGCGCAGGCGCTGAATCGCGCTGTGGAAGTGGCGAAAAATGACCTTTTAGTCTTCTCTGATGCCGCAACCCTCTTCGCTCCCGATACAGTTCGAAAATTGGCGCGGCATTTTCGCGACCGGCGGGTGGGCGCGGTCTGTGGGGCATTGCAATTCAGCAGAAGCGAGGAATCGCAGCAGACCGAAGGCCTTTACTGGAAATACGAAAGCATGTTGCGGTTGATGGAGGCGCGCCTGGGTGCCACGCTCACCGCCAGCGGCGCCGTTTATGCCCTTCGGCGGAATTGCTTCCACCCGCTTGCACCCGGCACGATCATTGAAGATTTTGTAATTCCGATGACCTGCCGGAAAGAGGGTTTCCGAGTCGTCTACGACCCGGAGGCGGTGGCCATCGATGTCGCGGCGGCCTCCGTGAAGGGTGAGTTTACGCGCCGCGTGCGGCTGGCCGTGGGAAGCTTCAAGGCCCTTCGTGCCTTTGCCCGCACGCCTTTGGATAGCCTGACGTG
>JASHTZ010000299.1 GCA_030040295.1 Terriglobia bacterium
GGAGCGCAGTCGTCACTCAGCTCTTTGCGCGGGCCATGTATATAACGTGCTCGGCTTGTCACACGCTCAACGCCCGCCGGAGGATCCAATGCCGGAAATGCGGAGCGACTCTGCGATCTGAGTCGGGATCGGACGCGATTTAGACTGCACTTCTTGATTCCAAGCAATGCTTGTGCTAGTTTCCGGGTTGGCGCGGCGCCTTGCCCGGCGGTCCCATGGCCGAAATCCTAAAAGTGGAGAGCACCTCCCTCGAGTATGTCTTGGAGCACGCCGTCCGCCTCATTCAGGGGGGACGGGTGGTGGCCTTCCCCACAGACACCTTCTACGGTTTAGGCGCTGATCCATTTAACTTGTCGGCGGTCAGCGAAATCTTTCGTATCAAACGCCGCACTGCCGACCGGCCACTGCCCTTGTTGGTTAATTCCATCGATCAGGCCGTCGACCTCGCTCATGATCCCCCCAAGCTATTCTTCACGCTGGCACGGAAATTCTGGCCGGGCGCTCTTACCCTGGTCGTCCCCGCTTCCAGCCAGATTCCGCTGAAGGTTACCGCAAACACCGGCAAGGTGGGACTGCGATGGCCGCAGGCTCCGTTCGTTGTCTCGCTGATAACCGCGGCCGACCGGCCGCTCACGGGCACGAGCGCCAACCTTTCCGACATGGAATCCTGCTCGACCGCGGACGAAGTGGACTGCCAGATCGGCGATGTGTTGCCTCTTATCGTCGACGGAGGCCTCACTCCCGGCGGCCAGGCTTCAACAATCGTCGAGCTCGCGGGTGAAACCGGCCGTATTGTGCGCCAGGGCGCCATCCCCGAATCTGAGCTCAAGGAGTATCTCGGCTGAACTCCGCGCGCATTCGAAACTGGCTTGTAAGGATGATTTTCATCGCGGTGCTGGTTTGCCTTTGGATGGAATGGTCCCTCTACAGGGCCATCCGGCGACAAGCGGCGAGCGATGAAGCACGCCCGGCCGCCGCTATCGTGGTTTTCGGCGCGGCGGAGTACAACGGCGACCCCTCTCCGGTGCTCAAAGCCCGGCTCGATCACGTACTGGAACTTGCGTCCCGAGGGCTTGCCACCATCATTATCACTACCGGCGGCTCCGGAGGCGATCCCCACTTCACTGAAGGTGGAGTGTCGCGCGACTACCTGATTCAGCAGGGAGTGGCTGCCGATTCCATCTTCTCTGAAACCCGCAGTCACACCACTTACGAAAGCGTAAGGGCCGCGGCGCGAATCCTGGCGCAACACCATGCGCGCGACTGCATCACCGTGAGTGATGGCTTTCATCTCTATCGCGTCAAGCTGATGTTCCGGGCCCTGGGGATTACCGCTTACGCTTCGCCTGCTCCTGAGAGTCCCATTGAGGAGGATCCCACGGAACGCAAGCTCTATTCCCTGCGCGAAGTGGTGGATACCACCGCCTGGCGGTTGGGGTTGAGGTTGTAACGGAGCGTTCTAAGGCCGGGAGATTTTACCCAGCACCACGGCGCGGCGGGCTCCCGTTACACTCGGCAGATTTCCAGGCAGGCCGTGCATCGTGCGGTCGGCGAGGACGGCGAAGGCGATGGCTTCTTTCGCATCCACGGCAAGGCCGAAATCGTCAGACCGGTGAATGCGCAGCTTGGGCAAAAGCTCGCCGAGGCGCGTAACAAGAAGGCGATTGTGGGCGCCCCCGCCGGAAATGATGAGACGGTGAAGGGCTGTCTTGCTCACCACGAAGCGGTACACCGCATCGGCGATTGTCCGCGCAGTTAACTCCGTCGCAGTGCGCAGCAAATCCTCCGGTCGGGCACCACGCGCTTTGAGAAAACATCTTTGAATAAACTGTTGCCCGAATTGCTCGCGCCCTGCGCTCTTCGGAGGGTGCATCGCGAAAAAAGGGTCTCGTAATACCCTTTGAAGCAGCGGTTCGATCACTTTCCCCCGCGCCGCCCAACGACCGCCTGCATCATAGGTTTTTTCCCCGTGCGTAAGATGTCGCACAAGGCCGTCGATGACCATGTTTCCAGGTCCTGTGTCGAATCCAAAAACCTGTTCAGGTTTGGCATTTGCAGGAATGACCGTGAAGTTCGCAATTCCCCCAATGTTCAGCGCCACGGTCCCTTTGTGCGCGTCGCGCAAGAGCAAATAATCAACCATCGGCACCAGCGGCGCACCTTGTCCACCCGCCGCCATGTCCGCCACTCGGAAATCAGCCACCACCGGTGTGCTTGTACATTCGGCGATTATCGCAGACTCACCGATTTGAAACGTGCAAGGCCTTTTGGGATTCCCAGGGGTCAACCGATCATAAATCCCGTCTTTAAGCGACCGCAGGTTCCCGGCAGCGCCTCCGAGATGATGAATTGTTTGACCGTGGGAGCCGATAACAAAAGGGCGGGAGGGCGGAATACCCCCACGACGGCAAACCGCGATGGCAGCTGCGCCGAATGCCAATCCCAACAGTGTATCGAGTTGATTTATTTCTTCTGCCGTCGTAGATGCACCCGCCGCAATTGCCAGAAGCCTCTCCCGCACCCAGACCGGGTAGGGCACCGTTTCAAACGCCAACATACGAACGCGGGGCCGGGCCGCGGGTCCAGAAATGCGCACAAGTGCCGCATCAATTCCGTCCATCGACGTTCCGGAAATCAGTCCCACAACCAGGCGAGATGATGTTGCACCCACTTTTCCGCCCCTCATTGAACTTGCTTTTTGAGCTCAGCCAGCAGATTGAGCGCTTCGATGGGCTTCAAATTGTCGAGATCCGCCTCCTCGATAGCCTTCACCACTTCAGCGTTGAGGGGCGTGAAAATCGTGAGCTGCACCGGTCCGGATTCGCGTGGCTCCTTGCCGGCCGCCAAGCGCTCGCTGAGGTTGTGCTCACTCTGCTCATGCCGCTCCAGGATTTCCCTGGCGCGCTCGATCACCGGGTTGGGCAGACCCGCCAGGCGCGCAACTTCAATGCCGTAGCTTTTGTCCGCACTGCCGGCTTCTACTTTGCGAAGGAAGATGATGTTCGATCCGGACTCCTTCACCGAAACGTGGTAGTTTTTCACGCCTGGAAGCAAGTCCGCGAGTTCCGTCAATTCGTGGTAGTGGGTGGCGAAGAGCGTTTTTGCGCGCGTGTGCGTCAGCAGATACTCGACTACTGCCCAGGCGATCGCCAGGCCGTCAAACGTTGCGGTTCCGCGGCCGATTTCGTCGAGCAGCACCAGGCTGCTGCGCGTGGCGGTATTCAGAATCACCGCCGCCTCCGTCATTTCCACCATGAATGTTGACCGGCCGCGCGCCAGGTTGTCCGAAGCGCCGATGCGCGTGAAGATCCGGTCGAAAATGGGGAGCTTGGCGCGGGCGGCGGGAACAAAACTACCCAACTGCGCCATCACCGCAATCTGCGCGGCCTGGCGCAGATAGGTTGATTTTCCCCCCATGTTTGGCCCGGTTACGAGCAACAGCAGGTCTGTGCCGCCGTTCATGTAGAGATCATTGGGAATAAATTTGCCGGTTTGTCCCTCCTCCACAATACGTTCGATTACCGGATGCCGGCCGCCCTGAATGAGCAATTCGCCGTCATTGGAAAACTCCGGGCGGCGGTATTCGTGCTCAACGGCAAGATGAGCGAAACACGTGAGCACGTCAAGTTCCGCCAAAACCGAAGCAGTACGGCGAATGCGCGCGGCCTCACCGCCCACGCGACGGCGAATATCCACAAAAAGGTCGCGCTCGAGTGTATGGCCGCGCTCTTCCGCGTCCAGAATTTTCGACTCCAGCTCCTTTAGTTCCTGCGTGGTGAAGCGTTCGGCGTTCACCAGCGTCTGCTTGCGCTCATAATCGGCGGGCGCGAGGCGAAGGTTGGCTTTCGATATCTCGATGTAGTAGCCGAACACGTTATTAAAGCGGACCTTTAAGGTTGCGATGCCCGTCCGCTCGCGCTCACGCATCTCAATTTGCGCGAGAAGGCGCTTGGAATTCTGGCCAAGGTCACGAAGCTCGTCGAGTTCGGTGTGAAAGCCCGGGCGGATCAATCCACCTTCATTCACAGCCACAGGCGGCTCGGGATGAATCGAGTTCTCGAGCAACTCGTGAATATCCGAAAGCTCGTCAAGCTGAGCGTGCAGGGCGGCGAGGCGTGGAGCCCGGAATCGGCTGAGGTAGGTCCGCAGGATAGGGAGCGGGCGCACCGATTGCTTCAGCGAAAGCAAGTCGCGCGCATTGGCGGTCTCAAGAGTCACTTTGCTGAGCATGCGCTCGAGGTCCCGAATGGCGCCTAAGACGCGGCGAAGCTCCTCGCGCGCGATGGTGTTTCCCGCCAGTTCCTCCACCGCATCGAGCCGCGAATTCAATTCTTCGCGGTCGAGCGAAGGCCGCAGCACCCAGGCCTTGAGCTTGCGGGCTCCAAACGAGGTGGAGCACTCATCGAGCACGCCGAGCAGCGTCGCGGCGCGCGATTCGCCAAACGCCGGGTCAATCAGCTCCAAATTGCGTAGAGTGGAGGGATCGAGCAGCAGCGAGTCCTGCTGTTGATAAAACCTGATGCCGTCAAGGTGCGTCAACGAGCCGCGTTGCGTCTCGCGAACGTAGTAAAGAATGGCTCCCGCCGCGGACGCCGCCAAAGCGTGGCCATCAAGTCCATAACCCGCAAGCGTGGCCACGCGGAAATGTTCGCGCAGCAGGCGCGCACCATACTCTTCGCTGAACACCCACTCATCGAGTGGGGTCTGCGTAATCGGCGTGCCGTGAACTTGCCGGCTTTCGACCTCACCCGGGGCGCCCATGGGTTGCAACAACTCGCTCGGCCGCATGCGGTCCAGTTCATCGCGCAATCGGGCCGCGACCCCTTCTCCGGAAAATTCCGTGGCGCGGAAATCGCCGGTGGAAAGATCCACAAATGCAAGTCCCGCCGCACCCTTTCGCCACACCGCGGAGGCGAGATAGTTGTTTTCCCTCGGCTCGAGCACCTGCGAATCGATCGCCGTGCCCGGCGTCACCACGCGCGTGACTTCGCGCTTGATGAGCTTCTGGGCGGCGCGAGGGTCTTCCATCTGGTCGCAGATCGCCACACGAAATCCACGCCGGATGAGTTTGGCGATGTATCCCTCCGCAGCATGGTAGGGCACGCCGCACATGGGAATGGCAGTGCCTTTCTCTTTGTTGCGCGAGGTGAGAGTAATCTGGAGTTCTTTTGCCGCCACAACCGCGTCTTCAAAAAATAGCTCGTAGAAATCGCCCAGACGGAAAAGCAGCAAAGCATTCGGGTGGCGCTGCTTGATGGCGCTGTACTGGCGCATGAGCGGTGTGGAGAATTCTTCCATGATTGTGGCGGACCTTCCCGGATTCAGCCGTGAGGGACAAGTTCATTATATTTTAGATTTTGGGTTTTGGATTCAGGAGCTACGCGCGGATTGGCGATGGGTTGTGGTTATCGATTGTCGGCAATGAGTAAAGGCTTTATGAGGCGCCCTGTTTTGTGCTGAGAACCGCTAACGACTGCGCACTCTTTCTCAAGGTGTCGATCCAAACAACGGGAGCGTCTGCGGGGTGGGGATGTAACGCACGTCGGGGAGGTTTCGATATTTCTGGTCGTGATCCAATCCATAACCAACCACGAAGACGTCGGGGATTTCAAAGCCCACATAGTCCGCCCTGACCGGGATAACGCGGCGCGACCGTTTGTCCAGCAAGGCGACCAGCTTAAGGCTGGCCGGGTCGTGCGCTCCCAGCACTTCCTGCAAATAACTGTAGGTGCGGCCGGTGTCGAGAATATCCTCCACCACCAGCACGTCGCGGCCTTCGATGCTGATGTCAAGGTCTTTGGTGATTTTTACTTCGCCGGAGGATACCGTGTCCGAGCCATAACTCTGGATGCTCAGGAAGTCCACCGTGCAGTGGATGGAGATCCGCCGGACCAGGTCCGCCATAAAGACCCATGCGCCCTTCAGGACCCCCACCAGGTGCGGTGTGCGGCCTTCGTAATCGCGGGAGATGGCGGCGGCGAGCTCGCTGATCCGCCCCTGAAGTTTGGCCGCGTCCAGAAGAATGGGTAAATCTGCCCCGATGGGAGGAATCTTCATATGGGTCACCGTTGACGCTTCGGAGAGCAATCTGTTAAATTGAAGAACTGCATTTTGCATGAAAGGAGTTTCCGTGGCAAGTCACAAATCTGCACTGAAGAGCATCAAGCAAATCAAGAAACGCACCGAGCAGAACCAGGTGCATACCTCGCGGCTGCGTCACCAGATTCGCAAATTCCGTGCGGCGCTGACCGCCAAGGACAAGGCCGCCGCAACGGCGTTGTTGAAGCCCACTGTGACGCTGATCGACCACTCGGTCCACAAAGGCGTTCTGCACCCCAATACGGCTGCGCGCTACAAGTCGCGGCTGACGCTGGCTTTCAATGCGCTGGCGTAAAGCGCATGGGGCGAGGTGATGGTCGGCCAATCGGGCGCCCTCAGGGTCCTCACCTGCACGGTCTCTCTCTTAACGAATAGTCCGCCGCTCAGATTTTCGCCGACGGTAGGGGAACCTCGCCTCCCAACGCCGCCTCGGCTGAAGATTCCTTCCCGACCACGATCTGCCACACAAGAAATTCCAACAGGATTCTTGAATCCTTCCAGGACGATTTGATTCCCAGGTCTGCACGACGTACTGCGCGCATGGCTTGCATCAGTCCCTCGCGCGGGTAATTCTTCTGCGCGAGCGGGACAATCTCCGAGGTTGCATAAGGATTGGCGCCACGCGACCACCCGCCGCGGCCTCCGAAGCTTGCCACGCCGCGCAGGGCCTGGCGAAACAGGTCGCCGATACACCACAGAATGAGCGTCTCGGCCACCTTGCTGGCCAGCAGTTCGCGCAGCGTGACGAGTGCCGTGGCGCAATCGCGTTCGCCGATGGCGCGCAGCAGCTTGCCGATTTCGCGCTCCTCGCGAAACGCCACTATAACTTCCAGGTCCGCAGGCTCCACGCGCTTCATTCCCGGGCGAGCGGTCAGCAATTTTTCCAATTCCGTGCGCATCCACAAAAGATTGACGGCGGAGGGTCCGGCGGCGGAGCGCGAATCCGAGCTGATCTCAAACTTGCGGGCGATCTCTTCCGCCATGCCGCCGCTGATTTCCACGCCCGCGTCTTGCAGGAAATGTTTAACCCAATCCGAGGCCTCGCGGAGATCCGGCGCGCGCAGCTCGACAAGCTGCGCCTTTTTTTCGAGCAGTTGGATGAAGCGCCTGCGCCGGTCGGGCTCCGCCGCAAGAAATATCACCGTTGAGAAGGGCGACGGGCGCTCGAGATAAGCGCGCAGAGCTTCCACATCGTCATCACCGGCTCCCTTGAAGTCTTCGGAATCGGAAATGATCAGGAAGTTATGTCCGCCCAGCATGGGCATCTGCTCGGCGCCGTCGAGAGCATGGGTAAGCTGCCCGGCGGCGAATTCCAGCTCGGCCAGGCACCACTGCCGGGCATCTGCGGGGAGTGAATTCACCACAGCCTTGCGGCACTCTTCCTGAAGGAAGCGGTCAGGACCTCGAAGGAAATACGCCGCGCCCGGCTGGCCCTTTCGCAGCGTGGTAATGAATTCAGTCGAACGCATCGGGAAGAGTTTAACGGCAACCTGCACAATGCGGAAGGCAAAAGTGGGGCGGAACGTGCGCCGGGAATCCGAGCTTCGAACGATTCATTTGCCGGCGGGCACTAATTCTTCCTTGTGGTTCATCAGGATTTCCCGCGCCAGGCGCACGGATTCCGCTATGGCTTCATTGCTGATTGCGCCTCGCCAATTTTCGATGATGGCTTCCCATGCTATGCCGTTGGCCACTTGATCCAGTACGTCCGCAACCATGATGCGCGTCTCTCGAAATGTAGGCTGGCCGTGGCATACGTTCGGATCAACGACAATGAAACGCCCGAGGGCTTTGGCCATGTTTTCGGTTCCTTTTGGGACGGTCGATTCCGTAATACGCGTCCGTCGATATTATACAGGGCGGTGGGCCGCCGCCCAAACGAATCCGCCGTGGTAGAATGGCCGCACATTATCGTAGTGATTCCCGCTTTCGGGAGGGGCCAATGTCGCGTCGACCGGCTGTGAACACACTCATGCTGATCTTCGTAGCGATTCTCGCGCTGCCTCTGCAAGCGCAGCAGAAGCCCTTTACCCAGGAACAAGTCAGTAGCATGGTGCGCGACGGGTTCGGCGACGAGTCGGGAGCCAAACTGATCGAGCAGCGCGGAATCGATTTCACCCCGTCCGACAATTTTATCCAAACCTTGAAAGCCGCAGGCGCAAGCGAGGCGTTTCTGAAGGCGCTGCGCACCGCCAAGCCGTCCGAACCCGCGAGCCCCAAGAAGCCGATCAACCAGGTGCAGGTCATCACCCTGCTTGCTGCTCAAGTGCCCAGCCGACGAGTGGCCGCATTGGTCCGGGAATCCGGAGTCGATTTTGAGCCCACGGATGAATACCTTCAGGAAGTGCGCCTGGCTGGCGGCGACGGCGAGTTAGTTAGCGCGCTCAAGAGCGCCAAGGTTACGAAGCCGGCAATTCTTGATCGAGCGGCGCAGGCGCGAGAGGCCGAGGTTCGGCAACACGTGACGCTGGGAGCACAATTTCTCCAAGCGAAACGGTATGCCGATGCTGAGGCGGAGTACCGTGCGGCAGTTCGGTTGGATCCGCGAAACGCTAACCTGCGCACGGCGCTAGGCACAGCCATTCTCGCCAGCGGCGACTCTGACGGGGCGATTGAAGAGGAGCGGGAG